>NZ_CAAAFR010000095.1:1831-21460 GCF_900634745.1 Protofrankia symbiont of Coriaria ruscifolia | reverse complement strand
CGTTCACCGACGGCGCCAAGGAAGGCGAGTTCGACATCTGACCGTTCCCGCGACGATGCCCCCGTCCCGGTACTTCCGGGCGGGGCATCGCTCGTTGGTGGCCAGCTCACGAAGCGTCCGACCCGGGCGCGCGGGGAGGAGAAGGGTGTAGAGCTGGCGTCCGGGCGCATATGGGAGTCGAAGGACGTCGAAGGCTGGATCACCGAGCACCGGCCGGATCGCGCCAAGCGGACCGACTCATGATCGAAGTCTGCAGAAAGTCCGCAGGACGTCCCTCTCGGTCCGCCTTCGATCAACGCTACCCAACGTAATAAACGCTGGTAGGCAAGGGTCCGAGGGAGGACCGGCAGGCCAGGCGCTTACCGCATGGCGTTCTTGTTGAAGGGCTCGAGCTGTTCGCCGGGGATGAGTGGGCGACCGCCCATGTAGCTGCCGCGCATATGCCGGCGCACGCCGCCGGGCGGGTCCTCAGTGGCGCGGGCGGCGGCATGCCACAGGTCGCTGTGGTGCAGCAGCACGTCACCGCGCTCGCAGTAGACCGCCACCTCGCCGGATATCTTGCCGAAGCCGGCGGGGACGGCGTCCCAGTCCCCGTGGTGGCTGCCCGGCACCACCCGCAGGAAACCGTTGGCCGGCGATGTCGCGTCGATGTGGAAGGTCAGCGCCACCCCGGGCCAGATGTCCGACGTCGGCCGGGACTGGTGGTCGCAGTGCCAGCCGATCCGCGTGTAGGTCATCCCGGCACCGGGACGGGCGTCCTGGTAGATGACACCGTGATCGTCAACGTCATACAACCAGTAGCCATCGCCGAGGATGCGCCGCACAAGCGTGAGCAGGACGGGGTGATTGATCGCGGCGGTGGCGACGGGGGAGAGGTTCGTGACCCCGACGACATAGTGCACGTACGGCGGGTGGCCGCCGTCGAAGTCGCCTCCGAGGTCGTCCCCGGCCCAGGACCGGTCGAGATCCCCGGTGCTGATCCGGCGCTGAAGCTCGGCGAGCGCTTCACCGAGCGCGGTTGTCGCCTCCTCGGCGAACAGCCCACGGACGATCACGAAACCGTCGCGGTCGAAGTCGGCGGCCAGCCGTGTGATCGTCTCCGACGTCGTGTCAACAACGTTCGTCATATGGCCATCATGAACCGTCCGCGACACAGCTGGCTGCGAAGGGCGGGGCCGACCTCACGGCAAGGCCTTGCCGAACTTTGTCTGAACGTCGAACCCTGCCGATCGGGCCTTTAATTAAAGGCCCGATCGATACTGGCGGTGGTGGTCGCTGGAGCGCTGGGACCGCCGGTTGAGCCAGACGGGCGTGATGAGGACGACGAGCCCAGCCGCCACGCCCACCTGCAGGATGTGGCGTATCCAGTCGAAACCGCCGGTGTGGCGGACGCCGAGCCCGCTGGCGATGATGTTACCTACCAGCGCACCGATGATACCTATCACGATCGTCAGCCACAGGGGGATCCTCTGCGGCCCCCGGAGGATCAGCCGTGCCAGCAGGCCGATCACGAGACCAGTAATGATGATCCAAATCAGTTGAAACACGGTGGCCTTCCCCGATGGGAGTCGTTGTCACCAGCGGTGAGATTATGTCCACGCAGCTTCTCCGCAAACGCTGTTGGCCCTTACTCGCAACAGCACCATGCCCGTACTGTATAGGCCTGCGTCGCTGTATAGGCCTGCGTCCACACGGCCGTCATACGGCGAGGAGCGCGCTGAGATCGATCGTGACCGGGTACAGGACCCCGACCGGAACCGTCCCCGCGTCGGGCCGCCGGTACGCGAGGGACTGCGCACGATAGACATGGCGTATGGGGCATCGTCGACGGGGATCCGTATCGGCTCGGTACAGCGACGCCGGGGAGCTGCTTGCCGACGATCGCGCGCACGTCTGGCATCCCTACGCGTCGGCGACCGACCCGCTGCCGGTGTTTCCGGTGGCGTCCGCCTCCGGGGTGCGGCTGCGGCTGACCGACGGACGGGAGCTGATCGACGGCATGTCGTCGTGGTGGGCTGCCATCCACGGCTACGCCCATCCGGTCCTGGACCAGGCTGTACGTGCTCAGCTCGACGACATGGCCCATGTCATGTTCGGCGGGCTCACCCATGCTCCCGCGGTGACGCTGGCACGTACCCTGGTCGAGATCACCCCGTCGCCGCTGACCAAGGTGTTCTTCTGCGACTCCGGGTCGGTCGCCGTCGAGATCGCGATCAAGATGGCGTTGCAGTACGCGCGGGGACGGGGACGACCTGAGCGGACGAAGCTGCTCACCGTCCGCCGCGGATATCACGGGGACACCTCCGGCGCCATGGCCGTGTGCGACCCGGACACCGGTATGCACCATCTGTTCACCGGCCTGCTCCCGCGGCACCTGTTCGCCGAGGCGCCGCAACCGGACTTCGGCGAGCCGTGCGAGGACGAGCATGTCGCCGGCATCGCCCGGCTGCTCGACGAGCACCGGCACGAGATCGCCGCGGTGATCTGCGAACCGATCGTCCAGGGCGCCGGGGCGATGCGCTTCTACGCTGCGGGCTGGCTGGCCCGCCTGCGTGAACTGTGCGACGCCCATGGCGTCCTGCTCATCGCGGACGAGATCGCGACCGGGTTCGGGCGATCGGGGGAGCTGTTCGGCTGCGACCATGCCGGGATCAGTCCGGACATCATGTGCGTGGGCAAGGCCATGACGGGGGGATACCTGTCGATGGCCGCGACCCTGTGCACGGACGAGGTGGCGGACGGGGTGTGCGCGTCCGAAGCGGGCGTGTTCATGCATGGGCCGACGTTCATGGGCAACCCTCTGGCCGCGGCGGTGGCGAACGCCAGCATCGACCTGCTGCTGTCAGGGCCGTGGCGGAGCAGGGTCGGCGATCTGCAGACGTGGCTGGCCGACGGGCTCGCGCCCGCCTGCGCGCTTGCCGGCGTCGCCGATGTACGGACGCTGGGCGCGATCGGGGTGATCGAGACCCGGGAGCCGGTCGATCTCCGGGTGATCCAACCGCTGCTGGTGGACCTGGGAGTCTGGGTGCGTCCGTTTGGCCGGTTGGTGTATGCAATGCCCCCATATGTCATGACGCGCCCAGACGTTGCCGCGCTGACCGCCGCCATGGTGGAGGCGGTCGCCCGCACCGTCCGTTGATCTAACCGCTGACCTGGGCTAACGGCCCGTCAGGGCGGTTGTGCGGTGCGCGGATGCCATGTCTTGGGACATCACCCGACGGTCCTTCATGTCGGGACATCGTCGAAGTAGTTGCGGTTGCCGGGCCGTCGTCCGTACTCTTTGTTTCCGTTGTTGAACTGTGAGTAGCGGGCCAGTGCGAATCGAACCGGAACGAGGCGAACAGGAGGAAGGTCAACCCGACATGATGTCCCACATTTTGTTACCTCCTCTCGGCGGAGCGGCGGATCCGGCTGAAACCGTGCATTCTGCTGGAACGACGCATGGCGCGCAGGCAGCGGGGCTGCCCGCCGCCAATGAGGCGGACTCCCATACTCAGCCCCGGCCACATCGGTCGTCCCAGCCCTCCCAATCACCCAGGCCTTCCCAGTCACCTCAGCCGCCCCGGCTATCTCAGTCACCTCAGTCACCTCAGCCGCCCCGGCCACGGCAATCCCGGCGATTCGTGCGGCGATCCTGGCAACTTGGGGGAGAACTGGCCCGGCGGGCCGGTGAACGGCTGGTCGACCACGTGTCGCGCTTTGAGCTTTGCAGCCTTTCCCCACGGCTTGTCCGCTACCTCGTCACCGTCGACGTGCTGTGTCTGGTGGTCGTTTTTCTCGGCGTGCTGGAGCTTCCGTTCCGGTTTGTCGACCTGCTCACGTTCGGGGCCTTTGTTCTGCTCGGTCGACTGGCCATGGAAACGTCACGACATCTCGGCGCGCCAGGTCGCCGGAAGGACGAACCACACCGGGATCTGCTGTCGACCTGGACCCTGCCGGTCACACTTCTTCTGCCGCCGTTGTACGCCGCCGTCCTGCACATCCCTCTCCACTGCATTTTCCGCTCCAGAGTCGCTCCGCAGCCCAGGTACAAGCAGGTCTTCAACGCGGCGGCGTTGGGTGTGTCGGGTTTCTGCGCAGCCAGCGTGCACCGTGCGCTCGCGCCGACCCAGGGGCCATATCGGATCGACACCCTGGTAGGTTCTTCCGGGCGTATCGGCGCATTGTTCGTGGTGGTACTCACCTACATCGTCCTCAACCGCATTCTTCTGCACGGCGCGCTGTGGTATGCACATCCCCGGCCAGCCCGTCGTCCGTTTGCCGGTGGTGGACGCGAAATACTTGCCGTCGATGCCGCCGAAATGTGTTCCGCCATCGGGCTGGCCGTACTGTGGACCGCGCATCCCCTGCTCATGCTCACCGCGACGCCGCCTGCGCTCCTGCTCCAGCGCAGCCTGCTGCACGCCGAACTTCTACAGGCGGCACGTACCGACGCCAAGACCCGGCTGGCCAACCCCGCCTACTGGCGCGAGGCAGCGGAAAAGGAGGTGCTGCGGATCCGGCGCGCGGGCCGTCCGCTGTCCGTTCTCATCGTGGACATCGACCATTTCAAGAGGGTCAACGACCAGTTCGGTCATCTGACCGGTGACGCCGTCCTCGTGTGTGTCGCGGACGCTCTGCGCGCCGCTACCCGACCTCGTGATCTTGTCGGGCGGTTCGGTGGCGAAGAATTTGTGATCATGCTCTGTGAGACCGATCTCGACAACGCCGCCCGTGCCGCCGACCGAATCCGTCGCCAGGTAGCCGGGATGCGTTGCCGGGTGAACGGCCAGTCCGCCGGCGTGGTCCACGTGTCCGTGACCGTCTCGGTCGGCGTGGCCACCGCAACCGGCGCGGACGTGGATCTGCCCGCCCTGCTGGAAACCGCGGACGCGGCGCTCTATCGAGCCAAGGCCGACGGGCGCAACTGCGTCCGCCTGGCGGCCGGGGTCGCCCCCCACGCCCGAACGGCCACCTGACGGTTCACGACATGGCCTGACAATTCACCAGGCACCCCGACAATTCACGGTGCAGCCCGACGGTTCACAAGGCGGCGGCGCTGGTGGTGTTGCGCAGCAGCAGCATCGTGGTCACCGGCCCCACTCCGCCCGGAACCGGGGTGAGAGCGCCCGCCACGGACGCCACGGCGTCGGCGTCCACGTCGCCGACCAGACCGGACTCGGTGACGTTCGTCCCCACGTCGATGACGACGGCACCCGGCCGGATGAACCCCTTGCCGATCATCTTGGGGCGGCCGACAGCGGCCACCACGACGTCGGCCTCGTGAACGATCGAGACCAGGTCGGTCGTCCGGGAATGGCAGATCGTCACCGTGGCGTCCTCGGCCAACAGCAGCAGGGAGGCGGGTTTGCCCACCACCGGGCTGCGCCCGATGACCACCGCATGGATGCCGGCGATCTTGATGTCACCCCGGTGCAGGATCTCCAGCACCGCGGCGGCGGTGGCCGGCGCGAAACACGGCAGGCCCAGGGCCAGGCGACCCAGGCTCAGCGGATTCATCCCGTCGACGTCCTTGTGCGGGGGGATGCGGGTCCCGATGTCGGTGGCGGACACCCCCGGAGGAAGGGGGGTCTGCACCATCAGACCGTGCACCTCGTCGTCGGCGGCCAGCCGGTCGACCGTGGCGACGAGTTCGGCGGTGTCCCCGGACAGTTCGTGGACGACGCAGTGGACTCCCACCTTCGCCGCGCCGCGTTCGATCACTCCGACGTAGGACCGGGCTGCTGCGTCAGTGCCCGGCAGGACCACAGCCAACGTCGGCACCCTGCCGGCCTCGCGTAGCCGCTCCACGTCGTCGACGACGCCTCGTCCGATCTCTGCGGCCATGGACCGCCCGTCCAGCAACTTCATGATCCGATCCGCTCCCCGACAGCGCGCACGATGCCGTCAGCCGTAGCCACAGACGCCAGATGTTCGGCGAGGGCGGCGGCTGCGCGCTCCCGCGCACCCGCGTCCGTCATCGCCGCTGTATTCACCCGCACATTGATCGCAGCGCTGTCCAGTGCGGCGCGTGCACTGGCAGCAGCCACACCGACATCGCTGAGGACGTTGACGTTCGCGCCGTCGACGATTGCCGCGCACAGTCCCACCACGGCCGCGGCAACCGCCGCGGTGTGCAGCGGCACCTCGGCCGCTGTGCCCAGCGCGGCCTGGATCGCCCGGCTGCGCTCGGCCCGCTCGTCCTCGGTGCCCTTCGGCAGTTTGTAGGCGTCGCTGACCGCCGCGAACGCGCGGGCGTCGGCGTTGGCCAGCGCCAGCGCCTCAGCCCTTGCCTTGTCGGCTTCGATCAGGGCGGAAAGCATCGTCGCTTCGTGCTCGGCGTAACGGGGCTTGCCAATAGTGAGGTTGCAAACCATGCTCACCAGCGCCGCGCCAAGAGCGGCCTGAAGCGCCGCGGCAGCGCCACCGCCCGGTGCGGGCGCTGGGGAAGCCAGATCGGCGAGAAACTCCGCCATTGTCTCGTCATCCACGGCACCCTCTCCTACCTGTTGACTCTGCTTGCCCGACCGTGCTTCCCACGGCCGACAGCACTGCACCGTAGCAAGCCCACGGATTGTCGGTTCAGAGCCTCTGCAGGACAGGACTGTTCAATGATCCGGAGACCTGGTCCTCCAGCGATCCGGACATTTGGGCCTGCCGGGCCCGTCGGACCGGCTTCCGGATCTCTCCGGATCCGAGGGGAGCCTCGAGCGCGGGAAAAACATGATCGTGCCGTCGTTGGCGCTCTGGATCTGTCCGCCGGATCGTGCCGGTCCGGCCACCGGGGAGGTCAGAGACGATCTCTATGCTGGCCGGCCGTTTGAATTTGGCGAGGCCGATCTCGCACCGTTCCGCGAGCTCGGTCACAAGCAGGGGATCGAGAACATCCACCGGCACGACCAGCGCGACGGGCACCTCACCGAGAACAACGTCCGGCCGGCCCACCACCACGGCGCGGTATACCCGCGGGTCGGCGAGCAGGACCTCCTCGACCTCGCGGGGGGACACTTTCTCACCGCCACAGTTGATCATGTCATCGCTGCGGCCGGACAGGTAGAGATAGCCGTCGGAATCGACGAAGCCGATGTCGCCGGTGTCCAGCCAGCCATCCGGGGTGAACCTGTCGCCACCAGCCGGGCCGGCATATGCGCGAATGACCCCGGGCCCGCGGATCTGCACCTTCCCAACCTGGTCGGGCGTACGCAGCATCCCGTCGTCATCGACGACGCGTACCTCGCTTCCCACCGGCAGACCCACCGACCCTGGCTTGCGGGTCCCCTGCGGCGGATTCGCCGTTATCAGACTACCGGCCTCGGTCATGCCATAGGTTTCCAGCACCGGGACGCCGGTGGCCTCCTCGAACGCCTGTAACACGGAAACGGTCAGGGGAGCCGAGGCAGACCGGACGAACCGGACACGGCAGTCGCGGGCGCGAGCGGCGTGGGGATCCATGGCCAGCAGGGCCAGGATCGCCGGAACCCCGTTGATCCAGGTCACCTGATGATTGTTGATCATCGTCCAGAATCCACGGCGGCGGAACCGGCGGTCGAGAACGAGGGTGGCCCCGCTGCACAAAGTGGCGAGCAGCCCGACCACCTGAGCGTTGACGTGGACCAGTGGTAGCGGATTGTAACCGATGTCGGTCCGGCTCAGCTGGTGATGGTGCGCGACGGCGGCAGCCACGTGAGCGAGCTGCTCGCTGTCAAGAAAGATCTCCCTGACTGCCTCGGTCGCAACCGAACCCGTTGAACCCGTCACCAGGACACCGCCCGGCACCCGGCAACTCGTACCGCCATCACCGAGGTCGGTGCCGTCGGGACCGCAGCCCGACGGCAACGTGGCGGTGTGTTCGGTGGCCATCCGCGGGCTGAGCTGGCGGATGCCACACGGAGCAGGCAGAGATCGATCGGTGACCACCAGATCGGGCCGGGTTCGTTCCAGGGCTCGTTCCAGCTCCGCGGGTGGGGCGTCCGGATCCAGGGGAACCGCGTGCCTACCACTTGCAAGGGTTGCGAGGAAGACCACGGCGAAGTCCAGGGGATCGGACACGAGGATCGCGATCCGCCGTTGCACCCGCGGGCCGTGCGCGTCCAGGTCGGTCCGCCACCGCTGAATGAGAGCAGCCATCTCGCCGTAGGTGACCGAACGGTTGCCGCGAGCCTCTCTGAGGTACACCTGACCCGGGTGTTCCCTGCCGCACACGCCCAACCACTCGGTTACAGATGTCACTTTCACCACCACCTTCGCCGACTCTTGTGTAAATAAGCTCCGCCTGATGTCGGGGGATTTCCAGCAGCGCTCGTAGTACCCCTCTCCATACAAACCATCCCAGACCGCTATATCAGTTGCCGACGGGCCGATGCGATGTTACCCGGGGTGTTGCTGGTCACATATGGATCGATGGGGAAACGGCGGCTTCCTCACGCTACCCGTAATTAAACCCTTGAACCGAACGCCCCGTCCTCGGACGTTCCCACCCGGCGAGACCGTGATCCCGACCCCCGTGGGGGATGAGCATATCCCGCCGGGACGGTGTCGCCATGACCAGTGCGCCCAACTGTCGTCCACCGCATCGACTTGCCACTGTCGTCCACCGCATCGACTTGCCGTCGAATAACCCCGTCGTCCTACCACTGAATGTCGAGCGAGTGTCGAATAGATGACCTCGCCTCGGCCGACTCCAGGCGGGGAGAAATTTCCGGACGCGGGAAATTCCTCCACGTCCGCAAGGACGGTTGGGAGCAACGTTCACGGGGTCCGGCCGAGGTGAGCCGGCCCGACTCCCAGGACGCCAGGCCCGTAGGGAGGTGACGCGGGTACCGCGGCGGCTCGGGTGGGGGCTTAGCCAGTCTACTTGACATAATGGCAATTATCGGCGCGACAGCATCGTGCGGGGGAGGAGGGTAATGGCCCTACTGCCCCGCCGGGTCCGCGTCCTCCACGCCCGCGTTTACAGCCACGTTCTCCCGGTCAGACTCCCGGTCAGATCGCGTTCTCCGCGTCAGGCGACGGGTCGGCCGAGTCGAGATCAAGCGCGAGCGAGTTCATGCAGTAGCGCTGACCGGTCGGTTCGGGACCGTCGTCGAACAGGTGCCCAAGGTGTGATCCACAACGTCGGCACCGTACCTCTGTACGGATCATGCCGTGGGAGCGGTCCTCCACCAGCTCCACCGCCTCCGCCACCGTGGGCTGGTAGAAACTCGGCCATCCCGAGCCGGAGTCGTACTTCGTGGATGAGTCGAACAATGCGTTCCCACATGCCCCACAACGGTAGATGCCGGTTTCCTTGCTGTACGTATAGGAACCGGTGAAGGGTGGTTCGGTGGCGGCGTTACGCAGAATGGCGTAACGCTCCGCAGGGAGTTCCTTGCGCCACTCCTCCTCGGTCCTGACGACCTGGTGCGCTGTCACGGTGGCCTCCTTGTCGTCGCTCATGCCACTTCACTCCCCTCTCCTCGTGTTGTGGGACGTTTCACGCAGCGGATTCGTTCCCCGGCGATGTCGCCAGGATCGGCGCGGCGCCTTCTGCGCCCGTGCCGGTGGCCGGACGCGCAACGAGTGCGCCCGCCTGGACAACACTGCCGGCCGCAGCCACCACCGCGACCGCGACCGGCAGCGGCGCGACGTCACGACGGATGCCGGCGGCGAGCAGCACGGCCGCGTCGGCCATGTCGACGAGCATGCCCGCCCACAGCCAGCCCCGGACCGGTCCGCTGTCGCGCCGCAGGAGCGTCGCGAGCAGACCGGCGCCGAGAGCAATGTCACGGGCTGCCGCAAGCTGGGTGATCCACGCCGTCCGCTCGGCAGTGACCCGGTCCACTCCGGCGAGGCGCACGAATCCGGTGGGACGTGTCAGCAATCCGACACCGATCACGCACCGCGCCACTCCGAAGAGGCCAGCTCGCTGACTGTACGTAACAAAAGGAGCTCTAAATGTGATCATTTTTATACCTTGTGTGAGCGCGATCTCGTCACCGGCCTTGTCCTCGTGGGAACGTCCCACAGATCCCGTGCGTTGGTGAGTCTGAGTTCCTCACTGGTATCGACGCTCGGGAGGGTTTTTATGGGCGAGCGCATCCTGCGAGGCAGCCGTCTAGGTGCAGTCTCCTACGAGACGGATCGCAGCACCGAACTCGCGCCACGCCAGACCGCGTCCTACGACTGCCCGAACGGCCACCAGTTCACCATGCCCTTCGCTGCCGAGGCCGAGGTCCCGGCAGTCTGGGAATGCCGTGTCTGTGGTGCCGGATCGGTCATCGTTGACGGCGAGGTTCCGGAGCCGAAGAAGAGCAAGCCCCCGCGCACGCACTGGGACATGCTGATGGAGCGGCGTACCACCGATGACCTTGAAGAGGTACTGGCCGAGCGGCTCGCGGTTCTGCGGGGCGCTGGGCAGGATCGCCGATCCGCCTGACGCGCCTGCTGTAGCAGCATCGACGCGTGTGGCCACCCGGGTAGTCCGGTCGGTCACACGCGTGTCACCTCGGGTCATACCGAGACGCCCGTTGTCGGCTGCTCCTGCTGCCCCTCAGGGGTTCTGCGTGCCACGGGAAGCGGCACCGGGCCGGGGCTCCCGCCGGGTTGGAGACCCGAGCCTTCCTGACCTTTCCGATTCGCCGGAAGCGCACTCCCCGGACGCCGAACACCGCGGCCGTCACCCTGGGCCAGCCGACCGCGCCAAGAAGACTTCACAGCCCACCAGGTCACCCGCCACAGCGCCTCCCCCACGATGGCCCGGCTCATCTTCGACCGCCCGCGTTCGCGCTGGACGAAGGTGATCGGGACCTCGCTGAGGCGGAACCCCGACCGCCACGCCTGCCAGGCCAGATCGACCTGGAAGCAGTATCCCTGCGACGCAACCCGATCAAGGTTACGACTACGCAGGACCTCAGCCCGGTAGGCCCGGAAACCCGCGGTCGCGTCGGCCAGCGGCATACCGAGAACGACCCGTACATACATGTTCGCGCCGCGGGAGAGCAACAGCCGGGTACGCGGCCAGTTGCGCACCTCTCCCCCGCGTACCCAGCGAGAACCGATGACCAGATCGGCCTCGCGCAAAGCGGTGAGCAGGCGCGGAAGTTCCTCCGGCTGGTGTGAGCCGTCGGCGTCCATCTCGACCAGGACACCGTAGCCGCGCTGCAACCCCCATCCAAAGCCGGCTACATAGGCCGCACCCAGACCCTCCTTGGCACCGCGGTGCAGGACGTGGACATGAGGATCGGCGCCGGCGAGGTCATCAGCGATCCGACCGGTGCCGTCGGGACTCGCGTCGTCGATGACCAGCAGGTCCACGTCCGGATTGGCCGTTCGGAGCCGGTTGACCGTGTCCTGAAGGTTCTCCCGTTCGTTGTAGGTGGGAACACACACGAGAACGCGCTCGCCGTCCACGCGGCTCCTTTCGGTGTCGCCAGCGCTGTTGTCGGCGGTGCCGCCGCCTGTCTGCCCGTACTGTCGCCGGTGGCCGGCGGTCCGGTCGAACACGGATGCCTGTCGTGCCGACGCCTGCCCGGTCCGTAGACCGAACGCTACAGCGAACAGTCCGATCATCACCAAGACCGTCTCCGGGATGATGCCGAGCCGGTCGGCAAGGGTACGCCCCGTGCGCAACGGGAGCGCGGCAGTCAGGGCAGCCGCCTCGTACAACCCGGATTGTGCGATGATCCGGCCGTCGGGAAGGATCAGTGCGCTCTGGCCGCTGGTGGACACCTGCACCGCGGCCCGCCCGTGTTCGATCGCGCGTAGCCGGGTCATGGCCAGCTGCTGCTCACTTTCGCCCTTGCGCCCGAACGAGGCGTTGTTGGTCTGCACGACCAGCAGCTGCGCACCGGCGTTGACAGTCCTGCGAACGAGCCCGTCGTAGGCCACCTCAAAGCAGATGACATCACCGATAGTGATGTCATGGATGGTCAGTGCCCCGACCGCGGTGCCGTGGACGAAGTCGTTGGGCATCTCGGTGGCGAACCGGCTGACCAGTCTTTCGAGGACGGCCCGACCCGGCAGGTACTCGGCGAACGGCACCGGATGCTGCTTGACGTACATCTGACCGGCCCAGCCATCCTCCTCCCACACCAGCCCCGCGTTGCGCGCCTTCCTCGGACTTGGCCCGTTGAGTACCGCGCCGACGAGGACGGGAGCACCCACCGCCTGTGCGGCCCGGTTCAGCAGGGCGCCCGCGCGGGGGTTGGCAAGCGGGTCGACGTCCGAGGCGTTCTCCGGCCACAGGACCAGGTCAGGCTGGGGGGTCCGGCCGGCCGTGACATCCGCCGCGAGCTGTTCGGTCTGTGTGACGTGGTTGGTGGTGACCTGGAACATGCTTCCGAGCGCGTTGAGACCCCCGGCCTGCGCGACGTTGCCCTGAATCGCCGCGACCTGCGCTGTGCCGGTCTGCGCTGTGGCCGGTAGCGGTACCGCAAGACCCACCAGCGTCACGGCGGCGGCTCCACCCAGTGGCCGGGCCGTCGCCGCGGCCGTCCGTCCCCAACTGCGCCTGGTGCCTGGCGTGTCTGTGTCACCCACGCCGGACGAACAGGACGAGCCGGCGGAACCCGCAGTCAGCACACCCGAGCGGATGGCGGCCGCGGCCAGCAGCGCACCGCAGCCGGCAACCGCGGCGGTCACCAGCGGTGAGCCGCCGAGCGCCGCAAGCGGGGTCAGCGGTGTGCCCGCCTGGCTGAAAGCCAGCTTTCCCCACGGGAAACCGCCGAACGGCGCGCGTCCGCGCACAGCCTCCTGAGCGACCCACACCGCGGCCACCCACAGGGGCCAGCCACGCACCCGCATCACCGCGGTGGTCGCGGGGGCGACCACCGCGAGCAGGGCCGCCTCGCCGACCGACAGCACCACCCAGCCGTCGATGCCGACGAACATCACAAAACGCAGCATCGCCAGCATGAAGCCCAGACCGAAAAGCATGCCGAGGCTAAACGACCAGCGCAGGCGCACACCGCGCACGACAAGGGTGAGGACGGCCACGGCGACCGGTGCCAGCGGCCAGATCCCAACCGGCGGGAACGCCAGGTACAGCGCCGCACCGGCGATGATCGCGAGCAGCGGCCGGATCAGCCGTCGGGCCGACGAGGCGTCCTCGCCGATGTCGGACACGCCGGTGGGCGATGACGCGGCAACGCGACCAGCAGTCAGCATGTCCTGGGCTGTCACAGTCCTAAGTGTCGGTCACCGGCCGGCCCGCGATCGACCGGGTCGGTGAAACATCCACCCGCGGGCCTCACCGGCCGGCGTACGCGGAGTCCGGTTGTCTCCTCAGCGGCCTGAGGATCTGGGCTTCCGGCACCGCGAGAAAAGCATGATCGCGACGTCTGTGGCCCGCTAACCTCGGTCGATCTGCCCGGAAACCCGCGCAGGGGCCGGTGACGTGTCTTTTTCCCGGTGGTCGGCGAGCGGAAGCAGCGCCACACCGAGGATGATCAGAACCAGGGATCCCGTTTTGATCCAGCTGGCGTGTTCCGTGCCCAAAGCGATGCCGATGACGGCAACCGCGGCGGTCCCCAACGCCCCGAAGGCCGCGTACGAGACGCTCGGGCCCAGCCCGGTGAGCGCAACCCCGAAGAAATAGGTGGTCAGGAGAAATCCGAGAACGGCGAGTACCGAGGGGACCGGGTTGCGGAAGCCGTGGGAGGCGGCGAGAGCGTAGGTGGCCGCCACGTCACAGGCGATCGCGGCCACCAGGACCATCCAGCTCATCAGGGTCCTTCGGGAGCGATCGGTCGTTCGTCTGTGTCTGGCGACGGTGCGGCGGGTGACATCTGTGGCGGTCATTACCTCTTCCCGGGCCTCATTCCCGACGGCCCGACCCGCTCGTGGTCCGTGCAGGTACCGCTGATCGGGTCTCGTTCGGAACCGCAGTCGACAGTACTACACGTAGCACGCAACCAAACACCCTGCGCATCTTCGGATCGGCGTCTCCACGTAGCCGGAACAATCGCGACGCATCGCAGCTAGTTTTGCAAACATTGATTACTAGTTGATTGACATTCCTAAAAAATAGTCAATATGTTGTGAATTGGTTTATCAGTGACGAATCCTGTATCTGGAGTACGGGTGTGCGCCGCGAAATAACAACTTATACACAATTTATACTGTGCAACCCTGTGCATGTCATGCCTGCCCGACGTGCTGACGGGGCGGGGGGCTGCGTCACTTCGGGGAGGATCGAGGAGAACGGGAGGAAGACCGGGATAGAACGTGTGGTTGACAGCGACCGAGTAGCGACCGGTACCGTTCATCTTGTCCACTCATGAGGCGGCTGCGGGAGTGCCTTCCCTGTCGACTAGACCGGCCAGCGGCCACCGGGCGCTCATGCGTCCGTGACCGCCCGGTACCAGGCCCGGTCGGCGGTGGGGTTGGACAGGAAGTTTCTCGTCGCCGACGAAGGAGGAGCTGCGAGGCAGCCCGGAGGGTCCCAGATCGTCCCCTAGACAACGGTGTCCCTGCCCGCATCCGGCGGGCAGGAAGCCGGTCCGAAGGGCGGTCCGGGACCCTTTCTGTGTCCATGGACGGGATCGGGACGGATGGGTTGCTCACCGGCGGATCAGTGACCCGCAGACCGGGCTGCCCGAACGGCAAAATATGATCGCGCGGTCGTCAGCCCTACAGCAGATCGTGGACGACCGTGCCGCGCACGACCGTGCGTACACAGGTCGGGGCGGGCCCGTCGAGATCGGGCAGCCCGGCGACGCCCGCCCGCGGGTCGGTGGACCATGCCGTGACACGGGCGTCCGGCACCTGGACCACCAGCTCCCCCGCCACCTGCCAGACCGCGAACGTCGCCGGAGCGCCGGGTGCGAGCAGCCCGCTGCCGTCACCGTCGGCCCGGGCCGCCCGCCACCCGCCCCTGGTCGCGGCGGAGAACGCCGCCCGAGCGCTCAGCGCCGCCGACGGCGTGTGGTGCGCGGCCGCGGCACGCACGCCACCCCATGGGTCCAGCGGGGTCACCGGAGCGTCCGAGGACAGCGCAAGGACGACACCCGCGGCCGCCATCGCGGCGAACGGGTTCATCGTGGCCGCCCGGTTGGCTCCCAGCCGCCGGGCGTACATGCCGTCCCGGCCTCCCCAGCAGGCGTCGAAGGCTGGTTGTACGACGGCCACCAGGCCGAGGCGGGCCATCCGCGCGATCTGGGCGGCGTCGGCCATCTCGCAGTGCTCGACGCGGTGGCGGCCTGCCAGGATCCGCGGTAGGCCGACCTTGTCGGCCGCACGGTCGAGGCCGTCCAGGACGGTGTCGAGGGCCGCGTCCCCGATTGCGTGGAAGCCGGTCTGCAGACCGGCCTCGGTGGCCTGTACGACCGTCTTGTACACGGTGTCGGCGTCCAGGTGCAGCAGGCCCCGGTCATCAACACTGCCGTGGTCGTTGATCCTGGTGTGGCCGTCGGCGCCGCCGGGGGCGTCCGCATAGGGGGCGCGCAATGCCGCGGTGCGTGATCCCAGCGATCCGTCGACGAACAGGTCGCCGCCGAGACCGACACCGAGAGCGAGGGCGGTGTCGATGTCCCCGGCCCAGTACCCGTGGACGGCGGGACCCGGTTCAGCGGCCGCGAGTGTGAGCAGGTCGCTGAGGTCGTCCGCGCTGGAGACCTCCGGCCCGCCCATCTCGTGCAGGGCTGCTATGCCGAGTGCGGCGGCATGCGCCCGGGTCCGGCGCTGGGCGGCTCGCCGCTGGCCTACGGACACGTTGTCGTAGGCGGTGGTCCGGGCCGCATGGTGGGCCTCGCCCTGGCACCGGCCGTCCCCGAGCCATCCCCGCATGCCGGGTGCGCCGCAGCGGGCCGCGAGCGCGGACGACACGACCGCGTAGTGGCCGTCGATGCGGGAGAGGTAGACGGCCGCGCCGCCGGCCGCGCGGTCAAGTTCGGCGGCTGTGGGCGGACGAGCCTCGGGCCAGGCCGTCTCGTCCCAGTTGGTGCCGAGCACGACGGTGGCGGGGTGACGCCGGACATGCTCGGCGAGCTGGTCGAGGGCGAAGGCCAGAGACTGCGCCCCGGACAGGTCGAGTCCGTCGAGGGCAAGCCCAGTCGCGGTCACGTGCACGTGGGCGTCCACGAACGCGGGCGTGACCACGGCGTCGTCGAGGTCCACGATCTCCTCGGCAGTCAGGGCGTCGGCGGCCGCGTCCGAGCCGATCCAGGCGATCCTGCCGTCCTCGACCAGCATCGCCGTCGCGAACGGGGATGCCAGGCTGTGGACCCGGCCACCACGGTAGAGGACGCGCCGCCTGCTGTCGGGCTCAACCGTTACGGCGCCCACCGGTTGTCCGTCCTGTCCGTCCAGAGGGCGGGCTCCCCTGGCTGCTCGCGGGTTCGACGACATGTCCGTCACACCTGAAAGTGTGCCTGCCGGAAATCGTGTCGGACGCCGTGGTGCCCGGTGGATCGGCCGTGTCGTCGAGAATCACGCGCCAGCCGACGGATGAAGGCCGACAGCGACACGATCATGTCTCTTTGTGCATGGCCGGCGACCCTGGGAGGCATCAGATGGCTGGTGGCCGTGCCTCGTACGGGGTGGACAGGACGACCATGGTGCGGGTCGAGACGTTCGCCGCGGCACGGATCTCCTGCAGCAGGCTTTCCAGGTCGCCCGGGGTACCGACCCGGACCTTGAGCAGGTAGCTCTCCTCACCGGCGACACTGTGGCATGCCTCGATGGCGGTCAGGTCCCGCAGCCGCTCCGGGGCGTCGTCCGGCTGACTCGGGTCGATCGGTTTGATCGACACGAACGCGGTGAGCGGGAGGCCGACCTCGGCGGCGTCGACGAGGGCCGCGTACGAGGTGATCACGCCGCGCTGCTCCAGGCGTCGCACCCGCTGATGCACCGCGGACACGGACAGGCCGGTGGCCCGGCCGAGGTCGGTGTAGCTCATCCGGCCATCCCGACACAGCAAACGGACGATCTCACGGTCAAGGTCTTCCAACACGATCAGGAGCGTACGCAGATCACGCAGCGTGGTCGTGTGTTGGACGGATATCGATGTGCGGCGGAGGGTGTCAGGCTGGCCGGGTGCACACACCCACCGGTCGGCTGATGCTGCTCGACACCCCGTCGCTGTATTTCCGCGCCTTCCACGGGGTGCCGCGATCGGTCCGCGCCCCGGACGGGACGCCCGTGAACGCCGTGCGGGGTCTGTTGGACACCCTGGCCCGCCAGATCGCCGAGATCCGTCCCACCCGGCTGGTCGCCTGCTTCGACGCGGACTGGCGCCCGCGGTTCCGGGTCGCGCTGCTGGAGTCGTACAAGGCCCACCGGGTGGCAGCCGGCAGCACCGACGGGGCCGAGGACGTCCCGGCGGCGCTCACCGTCCAGCTGCCCGTCATCGACGCCGTCCTGGACGCCGCCGGTATCGCCCGGATCTCGGCCACCGGCTACGAGGCGGACGACGTGATCGGCACGCTGGCCGTCCGCGATCAGGCGGAGGTGGACGTGCTGACCGGCGACCGCGATCTGTTCCAACTGGTCGACGACTCCCGGCCGGTGCGGGTGCGCTATGCGGTCGAGCGGTTCGCCGTGGTCGACGAGGCCGCGGTGGCCGACCGCTTCGGCATCCCCGGCCGGGCCTACGCCGATTTTGCGGTGCTGCGCGGTGACCCCAGCGACGGGTTGCCGGGGGTGCCGGGTATAGGCGCGAAGACCGCGTCGGCGCTGCTGGCCGGGTTCGGTTCGCTGGCAGCGGTCAGAGCCGCGGCCGCGCAAGGGGACACGGCCGGTTTCCCGGCCGGGAGCATGCGGCGGATCGTCGAAGCCGACGCCTATCTCGACGCGGCCGTCGCGGTGGTCGGGGTCGTCACCGACGTGGACCTGCCGCCGGTGCGTGACCGGCTACCCGCACAGCCCGCCGACCACGACGGCCTTGCCCGGCTGGCACGGCGGTGGGGCGTCGAGAAGGCGTCCGACCGGCTCCTCGCGGCACTGGCGGTGGCGTCGGCTACATCGGTTGTGTCGCTTGTCGCGTCCGTGCTTGTAATGTCCACCCGTACACGCTCCATGACCTTCGGCGCCGGACAGGGGAGACGGATCCTAGCCGGTGTGAGCCGGTTGCGGCCCCGGGCATCGGCGTCCCTTACTGTGACCCACCGGTGTCCCAATAACGGAATCCCAATAACGGAATGAGGTGAGGCGGTGGGGCTGCCCGAGCGGCTCGCGGGCAAGCGTGTCCTCGTCACGGGAGCGACCGGCTTCGTGGGCGAGGCACTGCTCGAACGGCTACTGTCCGATCTGCCCGACACCCACGTGGTCGTCCTCATCCGTCCCCGCGCCGGCAGGAGCGGACACGCCCGGTTCACCGGTCTCGTGGCCAAACCGGCTTTTGCCGCATGGCGCGAGCGTGTCGGCGCGGACGGGGTCGAGCGGGCGCTGCGCGAACGGGTCACGGTGCTCGAAGGCGACCTGGAGCGGATGCCGGTGTTGCCGGCGGATCTCGACATCGTGATCCACTGTGCGGGTGAGGTGTCCTTCGACCCGCCGATCGACACGGGTTTCGCCACCAACCTCGGCGGTGTCCAGGAACTGCTGCGGGCTGTCCGGGACAGTGGCGCCCGGCCCCACCTCGTGCACATCTCCACGGCGTACGTGGCGGGCCTGCGGTCCGGGCACGTGGCCGAGGGCCGCCTAGTGCACAACGTCAGCTGGCGGGCGGAGCAGGCGGCCGCGCAGCGGGCGCGCGTGACGGCCGAGGACGCTTCCCGCACCCCCGACGCGCTGCGCGGGTTCCGGGAGCAGGCCGAGGCCGAACACGTCCGCGCCGGCGCCCAGACGGTCTCCCGCGAGGCCGAGCGCCGCCGCCGCAAGTGGGTGGACCGCAGGCTCGTCGACGTCGGCGGGGAGCGGGCCCGTGTGCTGGGCTGGACCGACTGCTACACCTTCACCAAGGCGCTCGCCGAGCGCTACCTGGAGAACGAGCGGGACGGTCTGCCGCTGACGGTCGTGCGCCCGTCCATCATCGAAAGCGCGCTGGCCCGCCCGTTTCCGGGGTGGATCGAGGGCTTCAAGATGGCCGAACCGCTGATCATCGCCTACGGACGCGGGGAGTTGCCGGACTTCCCGGCCTCCCCCGACGGCATCATCGACATCATCCCGGTCGACCTGGTGGTCAACGCGATCATCGCCGCGGCGGCGGCCACCCCGCCGGCATCCACCCCGGCCTACTACACGATCTGCTCGGGTTTCCGTAACCCGCTGCTGTTCCGGGACCTCTACGAGCACGTCCGTGAGTACTTCGAGCGCCACCCGTTGATCTCACGCAACCGTGGTGCCGTCGCGGCCACCGACTGGCGCTTCGCCGGGGCCGCGACGGTCGAGAGCAGGCTGCGGCGCGGTGAGCGGTTCACCGAGCTCGCCGGTCGGGCGCTGGGGTACGCGCCCCGCTCCGACCGGGTCCGCCAGGCCGCCCGCGACCTGGAGCAGCTCGACGAGCGGCTGTCGTTCCTGCGCCGCTACCAGGACCTGTACCGCTCCTACACCAGGGCGGAGCTGGTCTACGTCGACGACGCGACCCGGGCCCTGCACCAGGGGCTGGACCCCGCCGACGCGCAGCGGTTCGGTTTCGACCCGGCCTGCTACGACTGGCGCACCTACCTGCAGGACATCCACATCCCGAGCGTGACGGCGACGATCCGCGGGCCGGACACGCTCGCCCCGCCGGCC
>NZ_CAAAFR010000095.1:0-1806 GCF_900634745.1 Protofrankia symbiont of Coriaria ruscifolia | reverse complement strand
CGCTCGCCCCGCCGGCCCGCCGGGCGACGCGGGCGCTGGCCGGCGGGCCGGACACCCTGGCGGTGTTCGACCTGGACGGCACGCTGGTGTCCTCGACCGTGGTCGAGTCCTACCTGTGGCTGCGGCTGGCCGACCAGAGCGTGGCGGCCCGCGGGCGTGAACTGGCCGCGCTGGCCCGCGCGCTGCCCGGTTACGTGCGGGCCGAGCGGCGTGACCGGGGGCATCTCATCCGGGCGGTGTACACCCGCTATGCCGGCACCGACCCCGACGAGCTCGCCCGCCTCGTCGACGAGGCCGCCGGGGACATCCTGCTGCGCCGGGTCAAGCCGGCGGCGATCCGCCGGGTCCGCGAGCACCGGGAGGCCGGGCACCGGACCGTCCTGCTCACCGGTGCGGTCGAGGTTCTCACCCGTCCGCTGGCGCCGCTGTTCGACGAGATCGTCGCGACCCGCCTCGCAGTCGGGGGGGACGGGCGGTGCACCGGGCGTCTGGTGTCGGCGCCGTTGGTCGGTGACGCCCGGGCAGCCTGGCTGAGCCACTACGCGGGACGGGTGGGCGCGAATTTGAGCGTGTCGTGGGGGTACGCCGACAGCCAGTCGGACCTGCCGATGCTGCGCGCCGTCGGCAACCCGGTGGCGGTCAATCCCGACCTGCCGCTGTACCGGGTCGCCCGCCGGTCCGGCTGGCCGATCGAGGAATGGCCCTCGACCCGGGGCGAACCACGCGCGGTGGCGGCGAGCCGTGCCGAGCGCCAGGCCCACGCCGTGGCCGCGCGGGTGCGGACCTGGCGCGGCGGGGAGCCGGTGGGAACGGGCACCGGGTCAGATCGCGCCCGGACCGTCCGGCCGGGAGCCCAGCGGTGAGCCGCGCGCTGGAGCTCTACCGGTCGCTGCCCCGCTATCTGACCACCCGGACGCTGTCGGGCCGGCTGCCGTCCCTGGCCGGTGCTGCGGCCACCACCACGGCGCCGTTGCGGCTGAGCGATCGGCCCAGTCCGTCCCGTCCCGGGCCGGACTGGGTGACGATCCGCCCACGGTTGTCGGGGATCTGCGGCTCGGATCTGGCCACCATCACCGGGCAGTCGTCGTTCTACTTCGCCTCCCTGGTGTCCATGCCGTTCGTCCCCGGGCACGAGATCGTGGCCGACACACAGACGGATGTCACTCTCTGTGATAACACGCAGCTACCAGCGGGCTCCCGGGTGGTCGTCGACCCGGTTCTGGGCTGTGCTGCCCGGGGCCTGCCCGCATGTGCCGGCTGCGCCGCCGGGCACACCAGTCGCTGTGATCGGATCACGTCCGGGCACCTGTCCCCCGGTCTACAGACCGGCTACTGCGCGGACACCGGCGGCGGGTGGAGCCGGGCGCTGGTCGTGCACCGCTCGCAGCTGCATCCGGTGCCGGCGGACCTGCCGGACGAACGGGCGGTGCTGGTCGAGCCGCTCGCCTGCGCCGTGCACACCGCGTTGCGGGCCCGCCCCGCCGACGGCGACCGAGTGCTGATCATCGGTGCGGGCGCGGTGGGGTTGTTCACCCTGCTGGCGCTGCGCGCCTACACCAAGGCCGGTCCGGTGACCGTGGTCGCCAAGCACCGCCGGCAGGTGGAGCTGGCCCGGCGCTTCGGCGCGGACGAGATTCTCCCGCCGGCGTCCGCCGTCGGCGGGGTGCGCCGCGGCACCCGCGCGCTGCGGCTCGATCCGGAGGTCGGCCCGCCCTACCTGCTGGGTGGGGTGGACGTCGCGATCGACTGCGCGGGCAGCGCGTCGTCGCTGTCGACGGCACTGCGCACCACCCGGGCGGGCGGGCG
>NZ_CAAAFR010000094.1:65929-74419 GCF_900634745.1 Protofrankia symbiont of Coriaria ruscifolia | reverse complement strand
CGGGCGGGTCGTGCTGTCGGGGGTTCCCACCGGTTCGGTCGATCTGACCCCGTTGTGGTTCCGTGAGCTGGAGCTGGTGGGCACCTACGCGTCGAGCATCGGCACGGACGACCGGACGGACTTCGACCGGGCCCTGGAGCTCGCGGCAACCGCGCCGCTGGACGGGATCGTGTCGGCCACCTACCCGCTGGACCGCTGGCGGGACGCGTTGGACCACGCGCTCGCGGCGGGGCGGCTCGGAGCGGTCAAGGTCGCCTTCGACCTGATGACGCCGTGACAAGGCGCAGGCGGGACCTGTTAGCGGGCACTATGACGTCTGCTGGGACGCTTATTCCATGGAGCCGGCGACAACCTAGTGTCGTTCGGACGAAACCGCGCGTGAGGGGATCGCACAGGTGAGACCGGGGTTCGTGCTCGAAGTCGATGAGCGGACTCCTCCGCTGCTCGTACATCAGGGTGAGGGGTTCGGGCTGGAACGCTTTCCGCTCGGCACCCGGGTGGTCTACCCACCGGAGTCGCTTCCGGCGCTGGCGGACGTTGACGGGGCGATCAGCCGGGCGCTGGCCGAGCCGGAGAACAGCGAGCCGTTGCGGGCGCTGCTGCGTCCGGGGATGCGTCTGACGATCGCCTTCGACGACCTGTCGATTCCGCTGCCGCCGATGCGCCGGCCTGACATCCGTCAGCGGGTGATCGAGCAGGTGCTGACGATCGCGGCCGAGGTCGGCGTCGACGACGTGGTGCTCATCGTGGCGAACGCCCTGCACCGCCGGATGACCGCCGCCGAGATCGAAAGGGCCGTCGGGGAACGGGTGTTCCGCTCGTTCTGGCCGGACAACCTCTACAACCACGACGCCGAGGACAGGGACAACCTCCTGCACGTCGGCCTGACCGAGAACGGCGAGGACGTCGAGATCAACCGGCGGGCCGCCGAATCGGATCTGCTCGTCTACGTCAACGTCAACCTGGTGGCCATGGACGGCGGGCACAAGTCGGTGCCGATCGGGCTGGCATCCTACAACAGCCTGCGCCACCATCACAACAGTCACACGATGGTGCACTCGCGGTCGTTCATGGACCACACCCGCTCGGCCATGCATTCCTCGGCATGGCGGATGGGCCGGCTGCTCGCCGACCATCTGAAGATTTTCACGGTGGAAACGACCGTGAACAACGCCTCGTTCCCGTCCCGTTACGCCTTCTTCACGAAGCGGGAGTGGGAATGGTCCGTGCGTGACCAGGCGATGGCGTTCGGGATGTCGCGGGGCCTGGCCGCCATGCCGGTGCGTCCCCGCCGCAGACTCTTCCAGGACCTGGTCGCGGACTATGGCGTCACCGGCGTACATGCAGGCGAGACCGAAGCCGTGCATGCCAAGACGCTCGCGAACGTGCACCGCCAGCAACTCGTCGAGGTGAACGGGCAGAGCGACGTTCTCGTCGTCGGTCTGCCGTATCTCGGGCCGTACAACGTCAACTCGGTGATGAACCCGATCCTCGCGATGTGCCTGGGCCTGGGTTATTTCTTCAACATGTACCGGGGGCAGCCGCTGGTGCGCCGCGGCGGCGCGATGATTCTCTACCATCCGGTGACGCCGGAGTTCTCCCAGCTGCATCACCCGTCATATGTGGACTTCTTCGAGGAGGTTCTCGCCGAGTCCACCGATCCGGCGACGATCGAGGCGACCTTCGAGAAGCAGTACGCGACCGACCCCTGGTACACCCACCTGTACCGTACGTCTCACGCCTACCACGGCGTGCACCCGTTCTACATGTGGTATTGGGGTGCGCACGCCATGGACCATCTGGGGGACGTGGTGTGGGTCGGCGGTGACCGGGCGGCATGCGCGCGGATGGGTTTCCGGGCCGCGTCCACCCTGGCTGACGCGCTCGAGATGGTCTCGGCCACGGTGGGTCATGATCCGTCTCTGACCTACCTGCACTCCCCGCCGCACGCCATCGCGGACGTGCGGTGATGGCACCCCGCATGCGGCAGAGCCTGGCCGGGGTGGGTCTGCGTGACATGGCGCGCGGCTGGCGGTGGGCGGCGCGCCCGCCGGTCCCCCGCTCGGCGCAGCCGCACCAGCCGCCACCGCTGGCACGGGAGTTCCCCACCTCGTGGGCGCGGACACCGGCGATGCGGGCGGCCCGGGTCGCCGCCCTGGAGTTTGGGATGCGACCCATGCTGGACGCGAACCTGTCACTGTCGGTGGCAGGGTTGGACGCGATCGAGGGGCTGCGCACTCCCGCGGTCTTCGTGTCGAACCATTCCAGCCATCTGGACGCGCCGCTGCTGCTGTGTGCGCTGCCGAGGAAGGTGCTGGATCACACCGCGGTGGCCGCCGCCGCCGACTACTTCTTCGACAGCTGGTGGCGGGGTCTGGGCACGGCCTTCCTGTTCGCGACCGTGCCGATCGAACGCCGTGGCGGCTCGCCGTCGACAGCACCCGCCGACCTGCTCGCCGACGGCTGGAATCTCATCATCTTCCCGGAGGGGACCCGCTCGAAGGACGGCCAGCTCGCCCGGTTCCGGTTCGGCGCGGCACATCTGGCGATCACCTGTGGGGTTCCGGTGGTGCCGGTCGGGATCCGCGGCAGTTTCGGTGCGATGCCGCGTGGCCGGGCCTGGACGATTCCAGGCCGGCCCGGGGTATCGGTACGGTTCGGCCGGCCCATGCACCCCGTCGACACCGATATCCGGTCCTTCACCAGCCGTATCTTCGCCGAGGTGTCCCGGTTGATGGATGAGGACGCCACGTCCTGGTGGGATTCGTTGCACGCGGCGCCCGCCCTGTCGCCCACGCCGGCCCGGTCTGCGCGCTCTCCCCAGAAGGCTCATTGGCGACGGGTCTGGGAAGCTACCGAACCGGTGGGATCTGCTAGGACGGCGTCCCCGTGGAACGCTGCACGCCGCGGGCCCGCAGGCTCGGGGGAAGGCGTTCAGGCGTCCTCTCGCTGACTCTCGTTGAATGTGAGAACGGTCATACACGGCCGAAAATGTGGATAACTCTGTTTACGGCGCGGTGGGCATCCGCCGCGCCGCTGGGGACCACCTGTGGGTAACCGGAGACCGGCTGGACACCCCTGATGTCAAGAGTTGATTCCAGGTTCCGCAGGCCCGTCACTGGATTCATGGACCTGCGCAACCGGCCCCGCCGCTCGCACTCGCAACACCGCTCGAACCGGGTTACCGACACCGTCGTCGCGGGTGGGCCCCGCCCGTCGGCATCCGGCTCACTGCCGTCGCTTTCCCGGTCACTGCCACCGAGTGTGGCCCGGGTGGCCGACCGGACCCGCCTGTCCGCGGAGCTGCTCGCCGCGATCCTTGACGTGCAGGAGCGCACCCGGGTGTCACTGGACGACATCGAACTCGCCGACGCGCTCGCCGACCGGCTGCTCGCCCGCCGCCGCGACCGCCTCCGGCTGGCCGCCTCCACCTGAATCTCGACCACTAGGACGAAAATCCGAAAAATCTGTTGTTAATCAGCATCTGAGCCGCGGATTTTCCCTCGTCACAGTGGCTGCGCAGCGAACCTGGATGCTAACGCCGATTTCCGCGCAGCGATCCGCAGCCCCGGCCTGTGGCAACTGCGAAGCGCTGCGAGGATAGTGATGTAGGCTTGATCGCAATCCGAAGATTGTGGGGGTCGTCTATCCTCGCGGTCGGTAGGCGTCTGCGTGGTGCTCGATGGCGACAATTTCGACGCGGTGATTGTCGGTGTCAATTCGGTAAATGATGCGGTAGTCGCCGCGTCGTGCACTGTAAGGACCTGCGAGCTGGAGCTGGAGAGGCTTGCCGACACGGTGCGGGTTGGCCGCCAATGATCCGTATAGGAACTCGACGGCGGCGGTGGCGACCTTCTCGGGCAGGCGACGAAGGGCGCGTCGCGCGGGGGCGGTGAAGGCGATCTTGTAGGCGTCGCTCACTGGCCGGAGGCGAGACGGAGCGCTTCGTCCTTGCTCAGGACGGTCACCCCCGCATCGTCGAGGTCGTCAAGGGCTTCCCGGATGTCGGCCATCAGCCGGGTGCTGCCCATGACGTCGAGGGTTTCCTCCAGCGACTCCAGGTCGTCAACGCTGATGACGATCGCGGCGGGCCTGCCGTGCCGGGTGATCACAACGCGGCCATGCTCACGTTCGACGCTGTCCACGACCTCCGAGAGCCGGTTCTTCACGTCCGCCAGCGACATCTACTCCATGATCGACATAGCCACGAGTATAGCCACCAGTCTCGCTTCCGCTGAGTGGCCGCCGTACCTGATCGCCGACCGACATCGCCCACTGGTGACCGCCCAGCGCCGAGATGCGATCAGTACGGACTGCGGGGTGCCACAGGTCCTCGTGGAACAGCCAGCACATGATCCCCTTCGGGAACCCACGAAGAACCTGATGTGGATGAGTACGAGTTTTCCACAGATCGTGGTCAAGGCTGGCACGGAGGGTGTGGGACGATCAGCCTGGCGTTATGGCTGGAGGGCCAAAGGCGGCGCGATCATGCTTCTTTCGCGCTCGGGCTACTGAGAGGAGCCCATCATGGTGTTCATGGCGGTCGCGTACGAGGATCTCCCGATCCGGCAGGACGGGTTCACCGTCGACGACCTGGCGGAGATGCCCGACGACGGCCGGCGCTACGAGCTGGTGGACGGGGTGCTCCTGGTGAGCCCGGCACCCCGCTGGGAACACCAGCGAGCCTGCCTGAGCCTCGCGATCATCCTTGAGGCGGCCTGCCGAGACGACCTGGCCGTGTTCGGGCCGACCCCGGATGTGCGCAGGGGCCAGCGAACCAGCGTCCAACCGGACGTGTGTGTGGTCCACCGCGCCGACCTCGTGCGCGGCGAACGGTACCTGGCCGTCCCGGTACTGGTCGTCGAGGTGCTCTCCTCCAGCAGCGTGGGCATCGACCGACTGCTCAAACGCGACGTCTACGCCCGCCTCGGCGTCCTCCACTACTGGATCGTCGACACCGACAAACCATCGATCACCACACTGGCCCTCACCGGCCGCGACTATCTCGAGACCAGCACAGCCCACGGCGACGAGGTTCTGACGGTCACCGACCCGTTCTCGCTGACCATCACCCCCTCCCAGCTCGTCCTCACCTGAAGCGACGTTCGGGTGGCACCGGTCGTCGGGTTGACGGGTGGGTCGTTCAACAGCCCTACACGGCCACCCGGTCGTGCCCGGTGGCATAGCGGTAGGACGCTTCGAGCACGGTCCGTGCCAGGTCCAGCTCTTCGACGGTGCGGGGGGCGTAGAGCATCACCACGTTGATCTCGGCGGAGTACAGCGGGTGCGGCTCTCCCCAGCCCCTGGCCAGCAGCTCCTTCTGGTCCTCGTGTGAAAGCGCGAGGTGCAGGCTGCCGTCGACGTGCACGTGGGCGAACTCCGCCGTCAACCGCGGCGGAAGCAACACTGCACCTTTCGCGGGAGCATGACCGTCCAGAAAGACGGCAAAAGCCCCGGGATCGGAGATCTCGCTGGGGCCGGTGACGGTGCCGGGAAGCTCGGTGGACATCCACTGCTTGAGCTGTTCCCTCACCGCCTTCGGGCTGTTCTGGGTGAACTGGACGTGGGGGACGGCCGGGCCGGTGTCGGGACGGTCGCCCTCGCGTTGTGGCAAAGTCGGCATAGTCATGGCTATAATCCTCGTCCGTCAGGATCGGGTTACCGGGAGTTTCCTGGCCGTCGTCACGTGGTGGCTTTGTGCGGTGTCCTCACGGTTCCCCGCAGGCGGCGTGTGCCGCCGTTCTCTGTTCCGACACGGAGCACGCTAGCATCCTCGGCATAGCAGGTTCCTAGAAGATAGTGGCTCTCCGTTTGGAAACTTCGGCTGGAAGCTTGGGCGAAGGTGACGGAAGGGGGTGGGGCATGGCCGAACATGCCGATGCCGGGCAGGCGGATCAGGCGTGCCCGATCAATCCGGTGATCGACCTGATGTTCAGCCGTTGGACCACGCCGATCCTGTGGGTACTCAGGCACCACGGCCGTCTGCGCTTCAACGAGCTCGAGCAGCATCTACGCCCGATCACGCCCAAGGTTCTCACCCAACGGCTGCGCCAGCTGGAACGCGACGGACTGGTCGTGCGCACCTACCACGCGCAGATCCCACCCCGCGTGGAGTACGAGATCAGCGAGCTCGGGCTCACTCTCGTCCCGGTCTTCGCCACCCTCGTGCGCTGGTCGGACGCTCACCTGGCGAAGGTCGAGGCGGCCCGCCGCGAATACGACACCGCCAAGCAGAAGTCAGGGGTTTGAGGAACAGCAGTCGTCCTATGGAAATACCGTGCTATCCACGGGACAAATGGTCTTATCCGGTTTATCCGAAACCCGTCCGGCGCATGTGCCGATTCCGGGGTCCGGGAGGAACGGAGCAGAGAATCGGGGTTGCTGTCACATCTGTCGACACCTCTTGCGGTGGCGGGTCAGGCTCGCCCGGTGGGCTCTGACGGTGTGGCGTTCCTGCGGGCTGATGTGGAGCGGTTCTGCGGGGAACTGGTGGACCTGGCTCCGGCCGTCCGGCTGCGAGCGCTGGCGGAACTGCGGGCGACGGCGGACGAGGTGACGTCGGTTGCCGTTGGCGTCGGCGATGGTCGCCGCCCAGCAGGAGGGCTGGGGACTGCGGCGGATCGCGGTGTTCGTCGGCGTGTCACACGAGCAGGTCCGCCGGACGCTCGCGGCGTCCACGCCCGTCACGCGGGATAGTGGGGCCCTACTGGCCGGGCGCTGCGGCGACACCAGGGCCACCTTGTGGATGAGCGAGAGTTTTCCACAGATCGTGGCCAGGTCTGGCGCGGAAGGTGTGGGACGATCAATCTGGCGTCATGACCAAGAATCGCCAACCGCTCAGGCGGTCCGAGAGGCATGGCGGTGATGACCGTGGCCATGATGATGCTGGTGACCGTGTGGATGTGCCGGATCGTCCGGATGGTCGTGCGGGGCCTGGGGGGCGGCCACCCGATGTTCGAACCCGGGCAGTGCGACCCGGTACAGGCACGTGTCGCAGTTCATCCGGATGTCCCCGGCCAGCGCCTCGGTGAAGCGTTCGAGCACCAGGTCCACCAGTCCCTCGCAGTCACCGAGCAGGCCCGTGCAGCGCACGTCGATGTCGGGGTGGTCGGCGGCCCAGCCGGCGGCCTGAGCGACCACCCGGTCCGGCAGGACGCCCGCGAACAGGAAGTAGGGCGCTACCACGATCCGGGACGCCCCCAGCAGGCGGCAGCGCTCCAGACCGGCCGGCACGCTCGGCTCGGCCAGGCTGATGAAGGCTGGTTCGACACCGGCGAACCCGCGTCCCTCCCACAGCAGCCGGGCGACCTTGGCGATCTCGGCGTTGGCGTCCGGATCGGTGGATCCGCGGCTGACCAGCAGGACGGTCACCTCCGCCCGCTCGTCACGCGGGCACACCGTGTCGATCCGCTCCTCCAACGCCGTCAGCAACGTCGGATGCGGGCCGAGTGGGCGTCCATAGGCATAGCGCAGGCCTGGATGGCGGATGCGTTCCCGGGCGAGCGCGCCGGGAATGTCGCCCTTGGCGTGTCCGGCGGCCACCAGGGTCAGCGGTACCGCCGCGAGCCGGGTGCGGCCCGCCTCGACGAGCCTGGCCACCGCGTCGGCCACCGGGGGGCGGGACAGTTCGATGAACCCGCCGTCCACCGGCGTCCCGCCGGCCCGCTCACCGACCCGCTCGACGAATGCCTGGAACTGCGCCACTCCGGCCGCGCTGCGGGTCCCGTGCCCGACGATCAGCAGCGCGGGCGCGGACGGGCTGGTGTTCGTGACCACGCCGGAGTCTGCGTCCGAGCCTGTGCCTGTGTCCGTCACGGGTTCAGCCCTTCGTACAGCAGTGCGTTGACAGCCGCGGCGGCAACGGCCGCCCCGCCCTTCTCCGACCGGTTCGAGACCGCGGGCAGGCCCGCCGCCCGCAGTGCTTCCTTGGCCTCGACCGCGCCGACGAACCCGACAGGCAGGCCGATCACCAACGCGGGACGGGCGAGGTCGGCGAGGGTGAGCAGCCGCTCCAGGGCGGTCGGCGCGCATCCGATCACCCACACGGCACCCGGACCGACCTCGTCGAGGGCGAGCCCGACGGCTGCCGCCGAACGGGTCAGGCCGTCGCGGGCGGCCGCGACGGGATCGACGTCACCGAGCCGGCAGACCACGTTGCGGGTGGTGATTCCCGCGGCCGTCATCCGCACGTCGGTGACAACCGGCGCATGCGCGGCGATCGCCGCCACAGCGGCACCTAGAGCGGTTTCGTCGCAGACCAGGTCGGCGACGTAGTCGATATCGGCGGTGGCGTGCACGACCCGTTCGACCACCGCACGGGTCAACGGAGGAAGGCGCGCGGTGTCCAGGCTCGTGCCGTCCAGACGTGCCCGCAGGATCTCGTACGACCGCAGTTCGATCGGGTGCGTCACCCGGGAGCCCGGCGTCACCCCGCCACCGCCACGGCCTGCGCGGCCGCTGCCACGGACTGCACGGCCACAGGCGGTACGA
>NZ_CAAAFR010000094.1:0-65904 GCF_900634745.1 Protofrankia symbiont of Coriaria ruscifolia | reverse complement strand
CGGCCGCTGCCACGGACTGCACGGCCACAGGCGGTACGACCACAGGCGGTACGACCACAGGCGGTACGACCACCACCGCGGGCTGCACGGGCATCACCGTGTCGGCTGCGTTGACGGCGTCGATCGCGTCGATCGCGTCGACCGGGCAGATCTCGGCGCACTCGCCGCATCCGCTGCAGCGTCCGGCGAGGACGAGCGGCGGCCGCCCGCCACCGGTGCGCGGCGGTCCGGGTTGTAGCGCATGTTCGGGGCAGGTGAGCAGGCACGCTCCGCACCCGGCGCAGCTGTCGGCGCGAACTTGGTAGATCAGCTCCACCGGTACCCCCTCGGAGTGACGACGTGCCCGGCCACGACACGGGTGTGGGTGCTGCCGACCACCACCGTTGTCGTCATACCGACCAGGTCCAGATGTGGCGCCGGGGCAGCTGCCAGTTCCCCGATCGTGGTGACGGTGACCTGCTGAGCTGGGCGGAAGGCATCGGTGACGATGCCCACCGGGGTGGACGGCGGCCGGTGTTCGGCCAGCAGCGCCAGTGCCCGCGGCAGCTGCCACGTCCGCGTCCTGCTGCGCGGGTTGTAGAAGGCGACGACGACGTCGGCCTGCGCCGCCGCCCGGACCCGCCGTTCGATCACCTCCCAGGGGGTGTGCAGATCCGACAGGCTGATCGTCATGTGGTCGTGGCCGAGGGGTGCGCCGAGCAGCGCCGCGGCGGACAGCGCCGCCGTCACCCCCGGCACGCCCACCACGTCGAAGGAGTCGTCGGCCTGGTCCAGCGCCGGGCTGCCCATCGCGTAGACCCCGGCGTCCCCGCTGCCGATGAGAGCGACCGCGTGGCCGGCGCGGGCAGCCTCCACAGCCGCACCGGCGCGTGCCTCCTCCGACCCGAGGCCGCTGGCGAGCACGCGCGCGCCCGGTCGGATCAGGTCGCGTACGGAGTCGACGTACTGGTCCAGGCCGACGATCACGCTGGCGCGGGCGAGTTCACGGGCGGCACGTGGGGTGAGCAGATCCCGGTCACCCGGGCCGAGGCCAACGATCGCCAGCCGGCCGCGGGGACGGTGGCGGGCCACCGCCACGGTGGCGTGTGCGCTCACCCGTTTGGGCACGACGAGCTCGGCGCCGCCGGCGAGCATGGTGCCGCCGGCGGCGAGCAGGCTTGCCGCCTCGGCGACGCTCGGCGTGCCGACCGCGGCCCGCACCACTTCGGAGGGATGCGGGACGTCGACGGCCGCGAGCGCCGCGGCCGGGTGCACGACCAGCGGCCAACCGAATGTGCGGGCGGCGGCGACGATCCCGGTCTCGTCCTGCTTGGCCTCGACGGTGGCCAGGTGGCGCACGGCCAGCGGTGACAGTCCGGCGTCGGCCAGGACGCTTTCGACGAGGTCGACGACTTCCCTCTCGGGTACGCCCCGGCTCGCCCCGACCCCCACGACCAGGCTGGGCGGCCTGTACACCACCGCGGGTGCCGGTGGTGTGACGATCCGATCAGTGATCACGATGGTAGGCATCGTCGGCCTGATCGGCGGGGCTGGCGCGGTCGGCACGGCTGACGTCGCAGGCCTGATCTGCGGCACCGGCCTGGCCGCGTCCGCGCCGTCGGTCTCGTCGGTCTCGTCGGTCTCGCCAAGATCGGCGGGATCGGCGGGATTGGCGAACCGGACCGTCTCCGGTAGCGCGGGCAGCGGCCAGACGGCGTCCGCGTGCAGGGTCACGGGCTCGCCGGACAGGATCGCCGTGCCCACGGCGGCAAGCTGTGACCCGGGTTCGACGCGCAGACCGATGTCGGCGCCGAACGAGTCGAGGGCGGGTGTCGCACAGGCGTCACTGGCGGTGGTCACGATGGCGGTCGCACCGAGTGCGGCAGCGACGCGTCCGGCGAGGTCGTTGGCTCCGCCGGCGTGCCCGCCGACGAGGGCGACCGCCCACCGGCGTGCCTCGTCCACGCAGACCACGCCCGGGTCGCTGTCCTTGCCGGTGAGCAGGTTGTCGGCCAGCAGCCGGACCGTCGCTCCGGTCGCGAGGAAGCAGACCACCCCGGCGCGTTCGGCGACCGCCGCGGTGAGCGCTTCGCGGGCCGTGCCGTCGTAGAGCCGGGCGTCCGGCCAGGCTTGCTCGAGCTCCCGGGCGGCCGCGCGACCGGCCGCGGTCACCGCGACCAGGCCGATGCCCGACCGCCCGGGTGCCTCCGGAGGCTGCTGGACAACAGCTGTCCGGCTCGCCTCCCCCAGCGTCCGGCCAGGCCGCGTTGTCGCCGGTCCGGACAGAACACCACCATCCGGATCTCCTCCGCCTTGCCAGCCGCGCGCGGATGGCCCGTTCGCTGATCGAAGGCCGTTGTCCGGCGGCCTCCTACCGTCCGTCATCGTGACCATCCGTCGTTATGATCGTCCATCATCGTGCTCACCAGTGCGTTCTCCCCAGACGAGGACGATCGGGTTGGTCGCGGCCAGGCGCAGCGCCCCGTCCGGCAACGGTCGCAGGCGGGATGCGGCGAGCTGCGTTCCGCTGACGTCGAAGCCGGCGGCGGCAAGCGCCTCCCAGGTGGGACGGACCCGGTCGAGAGCGGCGAGGGCGACGGCCACGCTGCGTCGTGCGTGCCGTGCACAGGCGGCGACCACTTCCGGTCCGCCGCCGCCGACGAACACCGCGTCCGGTGCGGGCAGGCCGGTGAGCACGCCCGGTGCGCTACCCGGGACGACCTGGACGGACACCCGGTGTGTACGCGCGTTGGCGCGGGTGCGGGCGCAGGCGTCCGGGTCGTGGTCGACGGCGACGACGGCCGCGCCCAGGCGTGCGCACTCCACCGCGACCGAGCCGCTGCCGGCGCCGACATCCCAGACGAGGTCTCCCGGTCCCGGGCCGAGCCGGGCCAGGGCCACCGCCCGCACCTCCGCCTTGCTGATCATCGAGTCGCGGTGGGTGAACGCGGCTTCGTCCAGCGCCCAGCCGGGCGGGGAGGTCCGGTGGGGGAACAACCACCCGGCCCGGTCGGAATCCTGCTCCCCCGGACGGGGATGGTCGGTGTCGCGCACGATGACGATGTTCGGTTCCCGCCAGTCACGGCGGGTGGCGGCCTGCTGCGGGGTGCACCATCCGGTCCGTTCGGCGGGCATGCCGAGTTCCTCGGCGACGAACATCCGCCGGGGTAGCCCCACGAGTGCCGCGCCGAGCGCGGACGGGCCGCCAGCCGGCCCCGGCCCGGTCAGCACGGCGACCGTGTGGTGGGCGCGGCAGACGTGGACGGCCCGCCGCAGGCTGCGGCCGTGCGCGCTGACGACCAGCGCGTCGTCCCAGGGCAGGCCGGCGCGGGCGAACGCGACGGCCACCGACGAGGTCGCGGGCAGCAGTTCGACGTCGACGCCGTGGTCGCGGTCGAGTCCGTGCCGGCGCAGCGTCCGGAGGATGCCGAAGAACCCCGGATCGCCGCTGGCGAGAACGACAGCCGGCCCGCCGCCTGCGGCGAAGTGCCCGGTCAGCTCGGCGAGACCGGCCGCGACACCGCCCAGGACGACGGTGCGTACGCCGGCGGGGAGGTGTCTCCCGAGCGCATCCAGGTGGCGGCGGCCACCGACGACCAGCGTGGCGGTGGCGAGCGCACCGGCCGCCTGGTCGGTGAGCGCGTGGCCGTCCCAACCGATCACTGTCACGCGCACAGTCCCACCCATGCCGGTTCCGTGGCGGCCACGCAGGACGTCCCGGTGAAGTCGACCATGGCGACCCGGGCTCGCAGGCGTCCGTCGGTGAACCGGGCGAGGACCTCGGCGACCCGGGCGCACAGCAGGTCACCGGCAGTCCGCAGCAGTCCGGCGCAGTCCCACAGCTCGTAGGTGTGGCGGGCGGTGTTGGCCGTGGCGACGGCCGCCACCAGGTCCGGACCGCCGCCGGCGTCCGTGGTGATCCCGGCCAGGAGGTCCGGGGAGACCTTGGACCGGGTGTAGTGCGTCATCAGGATGCCTGCGGCGAGCTTGGTGAGCTTGCCGGCCATGCCGACGAAGACCACGTCGGTCATGCCCACCTCGACCGCCCGGCGTAACGCCGCTCCGGTGAAGTCGCCGACCTCGACGAAACACACCTCGGGCAGGGCCGGTAGCAGCCGGATGGCGGCGGACTCGGTACGCCCGCCGGTGGCGAGCACCACCGTGCGCAGGCCCTGGGCGGCGGCCACCGCCACGGCCTGCTCCACCGATGCCCGCCAGGACGCGGTGGAAAACGGCCGGACGATGCCGGTGGTGCCGAGGATCGAGATCCCGCCGAGGATGCCCAGGCGGGCGTTGGTGGTCCGCCGGGCCATCCGTTCCCCGTCCGGCACGCTGATCACGACGCGCAGCCCGCTGGTGTACAGGTCGATGACCTCCCCGACCGACTGAATGATCATCGATCGGGGTACCGGGTTGATCGCAGCCTGGCCTACGGTAAGCCCGAGCCCGGGTTTCGTGACGACCCCGACGCCGCTCCCGCCGTCGATGTCGACGCCGGTCGGTGTCCGCCAGCTCACCGTTGCGGTCAGGTGCGCGCCGTGGGTGACGTCCGGGTCGTCCCCGGCGTCCTTGACCACAACCGCCTCGGCGCTGCGACCGGCATCCACGTCCAGCTCGCAGCGTTCGACCGGGAACGTCACCCGCTGTCCCGACGGCAGGGCGACGGTGACCTCCCGCTGCGCCGTCCCGGAGAACAACGCGGCGCTTGCGGCCTTCGCGGCGGCGGCCGCGCACGTTCCGGTCGTCCAACCGGTACGTAATGCGACTGGCCGGACTTTCGCGGTGCGCGGCAGGTCCGGTTCACGCAACGGAACCGGTGGGGGAAGGGCTGGGTCAGGGCCGGTCACGCCGGCCGTTCCCCGGATGCCCCGGGACGGTCGTGCTGCCCGTCGCGAGAACGCAGTGCGGTGCGGGCGGTCCGTTCGGCCCTGCGGAACCCGTGGAAGTGACCGGGATGGTAGAGGTGCGAGCGGGTCCCGCCGGCCGCGAGCGCGGGGCCGACCAGCACCAGCGTGTGCTTCCACAACTTGTGCTCACGGATCGTGGCGGCCAGTTCGGCAAGCGCACATCGCACGATCAGCTCGTCCGGCCAGCTCACCCGGTAGGCGACCACACAGGGCGTATCCGGTGGATAGCCGCCGTCGGTGAGTTCGGTCTGGAGCTGACCAGATCGGGCCGCCGACAGGAACAGTGCCATGGTCGTGCCGTGCGAGGCGAACCGGGCCACCTCCTCACCGGGGGGCATCGGGGTCTTCCCGCCGGCGAGCCGGGTCAGGATCACCGACTGGGCCACCTGCGGGATGGTCAGCTCGCGTCCGACGGCCGCGGCGGCCGCGGTGAAGCTGCTGACCCCGGGGACGATGTCGGTGGCAAGCCCCAGCTCGGCGCAGATCTCCAACTGCTCCTGCAGCGCGCCCCACAGCGCCGGATCACCGGAGTGGATCCGGGCCACCGCGAGCCCGGCGCCGGTGGCCCGCCGGTAGATCTCCCGCACGCCTTCCAGGGGCAGCCCGGCCGAGTCGACGATCTCGGCATCGTCCCGAGCATGGGTGAGTACGTCCGGATGCACCAGCGAGGACGCCCAGATGACCACATCGGACTCGCCGATCACCCTGGCGCCGCGCAGGGTCAGCAGGTCCGCGGCCCCGGGGCCGGCTCCGACGAACGTGACCCGGCCGGTCCCGCAACCAAACCCGTGACCGGGCCCGCCTGTCGTCACGTCTTCGGGCCCGCCTGCGCAGCCGCCTGTGTTCGTACCGGCGGTCGGGTCGGTGATCATGCCGGCCACTGCCGCCGCCGTGTCGAGATCACCGTGGACAGGTAGGGGCCGGGCCGGTCGCGGGGCAGTTCACCGGCGGGACGGATGTCCTCCTCGGGCAGGCCCGTGCAGGCACCGTAGACGGCCGTGCCGTGCGTGCCGTCGAGCCGGTCGGCCGCGGCCAGGACGTCGAGGACCTGCGGCAACGCGCGCCCCCCCTTGTAGGCGATCACGGTGTCGTGGTCGGCCACCGCCCTGTGGTAGGCATCCACCCCCGCGGTCAGCGGCAGCAACGCCACGGTTTCGGTGCCCACGGCCAGCACCGTGCCGGACCGGGCGGCAAGATCCTGCATGGCCATGATCCCCGGAACGGTTTCGATGGTGACCTCCGGTAGCAGCGCCCGCACCCGGGCCGCCAGCGTGGTGAAGGTCGAGTAGACGTTCGGATCACCGATCGTGGCGAATGCGACACTGCCTGTAGGATGCTCACGCAGGGCCTGGCTGACCGTGACCGCCGGGGCGTCGTAGTCGGCGTCGCCGGTCATCCGGAACGCCACGTGGCGGATCCGGTCATGAGTGACATGCGCGCGCACCGTCGCCTCGGCCCGTCCCGGCGGCGGCAGGCCCTCACTGACCGGGACGAACACGACATCGGCCCGCTCCAGCGTCCGGACGGCCCGGACCGTCACCAGATCCGGGTCGCCGGGGCCGACACCGACACCGACCAGACAGCCGCGGACCCGCACCGCCTCGGCGCTCATTCCTCTCCCCCCGCAGCAACCCGTCCCGCGGGGGGAGAGGAGGCGGCCGCTCCGGCCGATCTTGCCCTGCGAGCCGTGGCGACGAACCGTTGCGCCGCCCCGGGCAGGCCGGCCCAGTGCAGGTGCAGGTAGGAGGCATGCACGTTGCCGCGCACGAAACCCTCCGCCCGATCGCCGACCTGCCAGGCCGCCTGCGGCGCATCCCCGATGAGGGCGGCTGCGGCAGCGGGGCCGGTAGCGGCGTCGGCAAGGACCGACGTGTGGTGGAACTCGTGCGCCGTCACCGCGGTACCCGCGGCGGCGACCGGGTTGTCGCAGGCGGCCACAGCCCGGCGGTAACCGAGCGTGAGACGTGGTCCCATTGCCGTGTCGGTGTCGAGGATCCCGCACATCGGATGCCCATCGAGGGAGCGGGCCAGGTAGAGCAGGCCCGCGCACTCGGCGACGATCGGCGCGCCCCGGCGCGCCAGCGCCACCACCTCGGCCCGCAACAGCACATTGGCCGCGAGCACGGCGGCATGCTCCTCGGGGAATCCGCCGCCGATCACCAGCCCATCGGTGCCCTCCGGGAGCGCCTCGTCGCGCAGCGGGTCGACAGTGACGACCTCGGCGCCGGCGGCGCACAGGAGCTCGACCTGTTCAACATAACCGAACGTGAACGCAGGCCCGCCCGCGACGGCGATCCGCACCGGCCGGCGCGCGGCACTCCCGCTGCCGATCCCGGCTCCCGTCCTGGCTTCCACCGCAGCTTCCGTCCGGCCTTCGTTTCCGGCCACAGGTACCGCCGGCGAGGTGGCCTCGGCCACAGCTTCGGATGGTGTCCAGGGCCGGACGTCCAGAGGCGGAGCCGACCGGGCGAGGGCGAGCACGGCATCGAGATCGCAGGACGCGGCGACCAGGGCCCCCAGCGCCCGGACCGCCTCGGCCGCGGCCGGCGCGCGCTCGGACGCCGGCACCAACCCGAGATGCCGCGAGGGCACCGTGGCGCCGGCGTCCCGGCGCAGCATCCCCAGCACCGGGATGCCCAGGTCGGCGGCCGCGTCCCGCAGCAGCCGTTCGTGGCCCGCCGAGCCGACCCGGTTGAACACGACGCCGGCCAGGCGCACCCGGGGGTCCCAGGTGGCGAAGCCGTGCACCGTGGCGGCAACCGACCTGCCCGCGGCGGACGCGTCGACGACCAGCACGACCGGGGTGGCGGTCAGGCGGGCCACATGGGCGGCGGAGGCGAAGTCGACGGGCTGGCCGGGCTCCGGCACCGACACCCCGTCGAACAGGCCCATCACCCCTTCGACGATGGCGATGTCGGCGCCGCGGGCGCCGTGGGCGAGCAGCGGTCCGATGCGGTGTTCGCCGCAGAGCACGGCGTCGAGGTTGCGCCCCGGCCGTCCGGTGGCGAGCGCGTGGTAACTCGGGTCGATGTAGTCCGGGCCGACCTTGTGCGGGGATACCCGCAGGCCGCGGGCGGTGAGGGCGGCCATCAGCCCGGTCGCCACGGTGGTCTTGCCCGCGCCGCTCGCCGGAGCAGCGATCATCAGCCGTGGCGGGAGCGTGCCGTGGGCGTTGTTCACCATTCGATCCCCCGCTGGCCCTTCTGGCCGGCGTCCATCGGATGCTTCACCTTGGTCATCTCGGTCACCAGGTCGGCGGCGTCGAGCAGCGCGGGTGGCGCGGCGCGACCGGTCACGACGACATGCTGGCGTCCGGGCCGGGTACGCAGCACCTCGACGACCTCGTCCACATCGATCCACCCCCACTTCAGCGGATAGGTCAGCTCGTCGAGGACGTAGAGCTGGTAGGTCTGCGCGGCCAGATCCCGGCGGATCTGCGCCCAGCCCTCACGCGCGGCCTCGGCCGGTTCGGCGCCCGGGTCGATCCGGCGCTGTACCCAGCTCCAGCCCTCGCCCATCTTGTGCCAGGTGACCGCGCCGCCCTCACCGGTGGCGGCGAGGGTGCGCAGCGCCCGTTCCTCCCCGATCCGCCACTTCGCGGACTTGACGAACTGGAACACCCCGACCGGCCAGCCCTGCGCCCAGCCGCGCAGGGCCAGCCCGAACGCCGCGGTCGACTTCCCCTTGCCGTCACCGGTATGGACGATCAGCAGCGGGCGGTCCCGGCGGGCCCGGGTGGTCAGGCCGTCGTCGGGTACCACGGCCGGCTGTCCCTGCGGCATGCTTCAGGCCGCCTTTCCGGGACGGGTGGATACCGTCGGCTTTCCAGGACGAACGGATCCCGTCGGCGTCCCGGGACGCATGGGCCCCGCCGGGCCGGCCGCTGCCGACAGGGCGGCCAACGGAACGGTCGTGCCACCGAGGATGGTGGCCAGACGTCCGGCCAGGCCCAGGCGGACGTGCCCACTCTCGCAGTCGACGACGACGCTGGCCACACCGGCGCGGGCCAGCGCGTGCGCGGCGGCGGCCGGATCCGGGCCGGTCGTGGACCGGCCGTCGGTGACGACGACCAGCAGCGCGCGCCGGTCGGGGTCACGCCGGTGTTCGGTGGCCAGAACCTGCCCCGCGCGGGTGAGCCCGGCGGCAAGGGGGGTGCGCCCGCCGGTCGGCAAGGAGCTCAGCCGCGCCGCACCCACCTCCACGCTGGACGTCGGCGGGAGGACGACATCGGCGCCCGCACCCCTGAACGTGATCATTCCGATCCTGTCGCGGCGCTGGTAGGCGTCCAGGAGCAGGGAGAGCACGGCCGTGGTGACCGTACGCATCCGGGCGCGGGCGGCCATGGAACCGCTGGCGTCCACCACGAACAGCACCAGGTTGCCCTCGCGTCCTTCCCGTACGGCGCCGCGCCGGTCGGACGGCCGCAGGAGCAGCCCCGGCCCGTGGCGTCCGCGGTCATGCTGCCACGGTGCGGCTGCCCGCAGGGTCGCTGGCAGGTGCAGGCCGGTGGCTTCCGGCGACGCGGTGACCACCGCACCGTGGCGGGTGCGGGCCCGTGAGCGCCGCCCGGCCGCGCCGAGGCCGGTACCGATGTCGGGGATCTCCAGGCGGCGGGGGCGGAACGCCGGTCCGGGCGGGTCGGCGGGACGGCCGTCGGCGGCCTCCGCGGCGTCCACCTGCCCGCGACGCGGGTCGGGTTGGCCGTACCGGCCGTGACCGGGTGCGACGGCCAGCTCGCAGGCGGGCTCCGGTTCCGCCTCCGCCTGGTGAAGGGGTTCCGCTTCGGCCGGACGCGGGGCCGGCAGGTCACCGGCAGGGGTGAACGGCAGCCCACCACCAGCACCGTCGCCACGACTGCCATCACCATCACTGTCAGCAGCTCCAGCATCACTACCGGCGCCGGAACGACCTCCGCCACCACCGCCGGCCGGTGGTCCATCGGGATCCGTGGGTGGTTCCCCGGCCTGTTCCAGGGCCTCGGCAAGGGTGTTCTCGTCCAGGCCGGGAGCGTCGAAGGGGCCCCGGCGGCGCCGGTGCGGCAATGCGAGGCGGGCGGCGCGGCGCACGTCGTCGGCGGCAACGCTGTCCCGGCCCTCCCAGGCGGCCAGCGCGATCGCGGTGCGGGCCGTGACCACGTCCGCGCGCATCCCGTCCACGTCGAACGCGGCACAGACCGCGGTGACCTGGCGCAATGCCGTGTCGGACAGGTCCACGGCGGGCAGCCGGTCGCGGGCGGCGGCGATCCGGGCGGCAAGGGCTGCGTCCTCGTCAGCCCAGGCGGCGGCGAAGGCCCGCGGGCCGGCGTCATAGGCCAGCCGGCGGCGCACCACCTCGGCCCGGACCCGCGGATCCCGGCTGGCCGCGACCTCGACGGTCAGCCCGAACCGGTCCAGCAGCTGCGGGCGCAGTTCGCCCTCTTCCGGGTTCATCGTCCCGACCAGCAGGAACCGGGCGGCGTGGCGGACCGACACCCCGTCGCGTTCGACGTGGGCGACACCGAGCGCGGCCGCGTCCAGCAGCAGGTCGACAAGATGATCGTGCAGGAGGTTGACCTCGTCGACGTAGAGCAGGCCCCGGTGGGCGGTGGCCAGCAGCCCGGGGCGCAGCGCCGTGACGCCCTCGGCGAGCGCCCGGTCGAGGTCGATCGACCCGGTCACCCGGTCTTCGGAGGCTCCCACCGGCAGCTCCACCAGCCGCACCGTCCGGGTCGCCGCAGGGCTGCCGGGGGAATGCGGGCCGTCCGGGCAGCCGGCGTCGTCGGAGGCGGCCGGGTCGCAGGAGAACCGGCATCCGGTCACCACGTGCAGGGGCGGAAGCAGGGCCGCAAGCCCCCGCACCGCCGTCGACTTGGCGGTGCCCTTCTCCCCGCGGACGAGCACCCCACCGATGGCCGGTGACACCGCGTTGAGAACGAGCGCGAGCCGTAGATCGTCCATACCCACCACCGCGGACAGCGGGTAAGCCGTCATCATGCTCCCGACCATGCGCCGACCACCGGCTGGCGGGCGTGAATGGGCATGCCGCGGTCCTCCCTCGGGTTTCCTCGCCCTCGGTAACGGTGCGGACGGCCGAAGTATCCCGGCTTCCGGATCAGTGCTCCCCCTCGGCCTTCCGGACGCATGCGCATCCGTGACATACGGTGAGGGTTCGCTCCCCGGTTACGGTGGCGGGACCGCGCCGGATTCCCACCGGCTTCCTCCACTGCCGTCGCCCACCCAGCATGGCACAACATGGCACCACGAGGTGGCGCGGCACAGCCAGGCACTGTGCGTGCCACCCCGGTATCCACCCAGGCGTTCAGGGCGGCGGTGTCCTGCGCGAGTGAATGTCAGTGGATCTCGAGGTGCCCCGGTGTGGCCGCCGCGGGGCGTTCGGCCGCTGCCACCGGTCCTCTCCGTTCCGCATCTCAGGAGTTGGGGGCGCCGTCCCCGAGGCGATGACTTCCAGCCGGCCCAGCTTGTCAGCGACCATCATCCCGAATCGCTCCGGGGTGATGGCGCGCAGGTCGATGGCGACCATGTCCGAGAGCAGGCCGGGTAGTGCGGTGTCGTCGAACCGGGCCGGCAGCACATACTCCCGGCGTTCCCGCACCGCCCGGTTCAGCGCGGCTCGGCGCTCCAGATTCGTCCAGTCCCCGGCGGCGTAGTCCGCGGAGACGAACACGACCACCACCGAGGCCCGCTCGGCGTAGATCACGGGAAGTTCCTCGGCCAGATACCTCCCCCACAGGTCGATCTGCTCGTCCGCGTCGTAGAAACAGCGCACCCCCCGCGCCCTCAGCGCAGCCGCGACTCGCTTCACGTACGGCCGCTGCGCCCCGGCGAACGACAGCGCGACATCCCACCGCCGGTCATCTGAGGTGGTTGCCGGCGGAGGGACGACTGACCTCCCGGGGATGCCGAACAACAGGGGATCACCGGCGACCTCATAGGGGAGATGAAAAGCTGCGGCGGCCTCCGGAACGTCGACCAGGTCGCACAGGATACGTTCCGGTTCGTTGAGGAAATCTGGCGGCGAACCCTGCCGGTATGTCGCGTCGAGCCATTCACGACCCGAGGTGGTGATATTGGCCCACGCCGGTTGGAGTTCCTCGGGCGCCGGCCGCCGGACCACCGGCCCGCCACCCCCGAAGGCGCCGTCGCGAACCGGTGGTGAAATGGTCGCCGCAAGCAGTTCGCCGAAAGCTGGATCCAGCGGGCCCGCGGAGGCCACCGAGACCCGGATGCGGTATGCGTGGTCGGTGTAGCAACGTACCGCTTCTGCGTAGAGCGGTTGTGCCTCGATCGCGAAGGTGTCGGCCGGTACGCGTCCTTTGTAGGGCCTGGGCGGTATCTCCGTCGCGAGCACGGCGTATTCCCCGGCGAGCGCGCTGAGCGCATATCGGAGGCCGTCCCCCACCATGTATGGTTCCAGGCAGATGCTGACTAACGTCGGATACTGCTGCCGCGCGAGTGCGCGCCAGAGCGGTTCCCAGGAACGGTCACCATCGGTGAACGCGGACACCGCGAAGCAGAGCCGGCGCCCGGTGTCCGTCCGGGTACAGTAATGGTGGGTCAGTCGCTTGCGTATTTCGGTTAGCCCGTCCAAGTGCGGTTCGATCGGCGCGAGCCAGTGCCGGACGTCTGCCGTATCGGCAAACGGCTCGGCCGCGACGTGGTCCGGTACGGCCGCCAATCGTTCCCTCAACGCGACCGCCGCGTGGGCGGCCCTGGCGTTGTCAGGAGCGAAAACCCGTCCGAGAATGGCGCAGGACAGGCTTCCGGACCCGGGGTCGCTCAGATATCGCAAGTCGAAACAGAGCGGGCCGGCGGTCGACCGCTGTGCCGCGATCCAGGCCATCTCCGTGGCGAAGGCGTCGGCGCGCCGCCGAGGTTCACTCATGTCGGAATACAGGCCTGAACCCGCCGTGGGTGTGATCGGCGCAAGACCGACCCCCACCCACGCCCAGACGCCGTCCGGGACGGACTGTCGATACACCCCGTCCTCACGGACACCGTTCCATGTCATCGCTGGTAGGGAGGTTCATCGCCGTTCTGCCAGGGCTGGTCGCCGAAGCCCGGTGCCTGGTGCTGCTGCCCCGGTGGTGGGCCGGCGAAGCCGGGGTTCCCCGCGACCGGCGGTGGGGTCGGGCCAGGGGCGTCGATGGGTGGCAGGCCATGGGGGAAACCGAATCCGATGGGCACATCCTGCCCCTCGATCGCGACGTACAGTCCTTCCCGGCACGCGGCATGGACGGCTTCGCGCATCGCCCTGGGCCGTTCGGTACGCAACATGATCGTCTCCGGGTCGGTCCTGCCGAGCATGCCGTTGACCAGATCGACCAGATATTTTCCGATCAGGACATAGCCGCGGCGCGAACGCCACATCATCCACCCGAGGTAGAGACTCGTGCCATAGCCGAACACCGACACGTACGCCGAGTAGTTCCCCTCGGTCAGCACGAGCCGGTTACTGACGTGCCGGGCGCCGATGCCGGTATACATGCGGCGGACCGTCCAGGCGAGCGGAATCTCGCGGACCCGGAGAGAACCGGCGATCTTGCTGTACGTGGATTCCACGCTGCCGGTCCTGTCCTCCAGCAGGACCCGCCATTCTCCAATTGGCTCGGTAAACCGCGCGAGTAGCAGGACCACCCAGAAAATGATACCCGCCACAAGGGCACCGAATCCCGCGATGCTGACCGCCCCCGAACTGCTGCCGCCCACCGCGGCGAACAGCGAGAGAAAACCGAAGACGAACCAGACCAAAAAAGACGCGAACAATGCCCTTATGAACAGCATGAACATGGTGTTCAGGCTGACACTGTCGTCGAGTGACAGCTCGATCGGCCGATGCCGCAGTGTTTTGTCGAGATAAGCGGCGTTGCCGTCACCACCGCGCCATCCGGGAATGTTCATCGCTTCCGGATAGATCATCGTTACCCCCTCGTGAGACGGACTCGCCGTCCGATGTCGAAAGTCTGGCGCGGGTGCGCGACGCGTGGTACCCGGCCGACCATGGATTCCGTTCTGCGGACCGACAGCATCACCACACGCCCCGGACCCCTGTCCCGATCCGTCCCAGACCCGGAAATCGAATGGAGGTCAACCGTGGGCCGCACCTCCGGCCGGCGGCCAACCCCGATCTTTCGCGTGTCGGGCGGGTCGGCTTTCGGGTCCACCCCCACTCTTGTTGATGTTGATTTGCGGCTGTCAGGTCGTGATGGTTCCGCCCGGCTGTCGCACAGGTGGAACCGCCGGTCCACTGTAAATCATGCGTGTACGCGCCCCTATCACGCCCAACCGCGTTCGCGATAAATTCGATCACGCGAATCGGCTACGGACGAAGCCCTGTAGCAATCGCCGAAAAACAACGAATACGCTGGTCAGCGCCTCGAAGGCCGGTCAGCGGGCGCAGTTCCGCGGCAGCCCCGCTGGCCTGCATCGACGTTGGTTCTTCCGCCGGAAACACCGGGACCCCCGAGAGCACAACCCCGCTGTCGTACTCCGGACACACCTCGATCGCCTCCCTCACCCGGCACGCCCGCCTCTCCCCGCCGGAAGCTCCGGCCCGCCGCGACCACTGTGTCGGAAAAGACAGTCGGAGCCGGGAGAGCGCCCGCGACCACCCACAGGCGGCGTAGGTGAACTACTACATCCGCGGGAACTGCGCGTGTCCGGGTCGGCATACGGTCGACTGCGGTGAGCCATACGGTCGACCGCGGTGAGCAAGGTGGACCGATGTCGCGCGGACCGGGAGGTTGCACATGCCTCAACGAGCTGACGGGACGATCTCCGACAACACAACCACCCGGCACAACACAACCGCTTGGCAACGCTGATGCAAGCGGTCGCCCTGGAATCCGCCCGCCGGCGATCGGCGATGGCCGAGTGGTTCGGCAGACCGGAAACGGTGCTCGCCGTTGCCGCGACCGCCGCCGCCGCGCTCATCGGCGCCGCGCTGGCCGAGCGAGTGTGGGTGGGGCTGGCGCTGCTCGTGTTCATGCTGTACGTCGCCCTGGCCGCCGTGGACCTGCAGCTCGGCATCGCCCTGTGGACACCGGCCCTGTTCTTCGAGGCTGTTCCTGCTCTCAACCTCGGCGCGAAGGCAGCCGGTCTGGTCATCATCCTGTTCTGGCTCACGGCGCCGGGCCGGCGGACGCAGCGGACGGCAGGGCAGGCGGTCGTCGGGTTCTCCGTCTTCAGGCACCAGCCGGGGCTTGTCGCCCTGGGCACGCTGCTGCTGATGTGGCTGTCGCTGTCTCTGCTGTGGGCCGTCGACATCGGGGAGGCCGCCACCGACCTGTGGCACTGGTGGGCGCTGGGGCTGGTCTTCGTCGTGGTGAGCACGGCTATGGCCGAGGTGAGGGCCGTACGTCTGGCGAGCGGCGCGTTTCTCGCCGGCGCGGTGCTCTCGGTGACCGTCGGCCTGATCGGCGCTGGTCCGGACCCGAAGAACCCCGCAGGCTCAGCCGGAACCGCCCGCCTGCAGGGAGGGGCGGGCGATCCCAACTTCCTCGCCGCGTGGCTGCTGGCAGGATTGATCCTGGCGGTCGGTCTCATCGCGGCAACCAGGAACCGGACGCTGCGGTGGGTCCTCGTCGCTGCTGCCGGCGTCGACGCCGTCGGCCTTGCCTCGACCCTGTCACGGGGTGCGTTCGTCGCCGCCCTTGCCAGCGCGCTCGCCGCGCTCGTCCTGCTGCGACGCCAGCGTCGTCAGGTGGCCGGGCTGATCCTGCTCGGCGCGGTCGCGGCCGCGGCCTGGCTGTCGACGTCGCCCGCCGCATGGCAACGCATGACGGCGAACGACCGCGGGGACGGCCGGGTGGACCTGTGGATGGTTGCCTGGAGCATCGTCCGGGACCATCCGATCCTGGGCGTGGGGCTGAACAACTACACCGTGGTCGAGAGCGACTACGTGCGCCGGGTCGGACCCATACCGTGGGTCGACATCATCGTCAGTCGTGCGCACGAGGTGCACAACTCCTACCTCCAGTTGCTCGCGGAGAACGGGATCGTCGGATCAGCCCTGTTCCTGGCCTTTCTCGTCGCCTGTCTGCGGGCGGCGTTCCTCGCCGCGCGGCGTTTCGAGGCGCTCGGCGACCGGCGAAACGCCGCTCTCGCGAACGCGGTCCTACTGGCCACGTTCAGCATGACCGTTTCGGGCCTCTTCCTGTCCAACGCCGTGGACAAGCGTCTGTGGTTCCTGCTGGCGCTGGGGCCGGCGCTTCTTCGGGCAGCGGTCGACAGCCCATGTCCGTCCGAAAAAAATTCGAGCCCCGAAAGAATTTCCGCGGCCGATCCGTCGTCTCCTTGTACCGAACGTTCACCGAGACCAGTTGATCAAGGAATTACGTGACCATCTGCGTGACGTGTCCACTCCGGATCTCAAGTCCGAGACCTGGACCCCGAATTGGGCGCGGACCTGATGTCAGTCAGTCTCTCGGGTAGTATACCGCCACACTGAATGATCAGGCGGTCCGTCGAGTTCGACGTAATAGAAGCTACGACGTAATAGAAGCTACTTTGCATCGGAGAAGTTCTTCGTCTCCGTTCCGCTCATCCGGAGTATTTCATCTGGAGTATTCGCCGATCCGGAACCGGCTCATGTTCGACTCGATCCATCTGATCGTCGCCGAGAGTCCGGCACCGAGATCGACCTTGGGATTCCAGCCGATGAGCTCATGGGCCAGCGCCGGATTCGACACCAACCGCCTGACCTCACTGAGCGGGGGCCGCAGCCGAGTGTCGTCGACTTCGACGGCGAGCCGGTGGCCCAGCAGTTCGCCGACCACGGCGACGAGCTCAGCCACCGAGACGTCGTTACCTGTCCCCAGGTGTACGGTGCGGCCGACGGCGGCATCGGATTCCGCCGCGGCGATGAAACCGGCGACGGTGTCCGAGACGAAGGTGAGGTCCCGACGGGTGTCGAGCTCCCCGAGCAGGAGCGTTTTCCCGGCCAGTGCCTGCGTGACGATGGTGGCCGTGACGGCGCGGGTCGACTGGTGCGGACCATACGTGTTGAAAGGTCTGAGAACGGTCACCGGCAGCCGGTGCGACCGGAAGAAGGCGTCCATCAGCTTGTCGCCGCCGATCTTGCTGGCGGCATAGGGGGAATGTGCTTCCAGGGGGTGGTCCTCGGTCATGGGGACGGTCCGGGCGGTGCCGTACACCTCGCTTGTCGAGGTGTGCACGACTCGGCGTACCCCCGCGCGCAGGGCGGCTTCGGCGACATTCAGCGTCCCGAGCACGTTCGTTTCGAAGAAGTCCCGGGCGTTGACGTAGGAATATGGGATGGCGATCTGCGCCCCGAGATGAAAGACAACGTCCGCACCGGTGATTGCCCGCCCCACCGATTCGACGTCGCGTAGGTCACCGAATATGACCTCCATATCACGCACGACGTGCTGATCGTGCCACTCCAGGCTGCCCCGATCGCCTCGGGAATTGTAACGGAGAAAGGCTCGGACGTGGCTGCCGCGGCGCACGAGCGCGGTGGCCAGGTGTCCGCCGATGAACCCTCCCGCCCCCGTGACGACAGCTGTCTCCGCCATTATCGGGAGGGCCCGATCGGCTGCCCATCCAGCACATCTGCGGCGGATGCCGCATCCGCGGCGGGCGTCGAAGTCGAAGCCGGTGGCCTGGACATCAGGGCCACGCCGTCGGTTGTTCCTGATCCCGCCTTTGTTCCTGATGCTGCTGCTGCCTCGAAGCTTTCCTGCTCAACGTTCTTCTGCGTGGAGCTTTTCTGACCGTGGTGTACGTGTGCGAACCGTTCGGTCGCGACGGCCGCTCCCGCCCCGAGGACGACGCCGGCCAGCGTGGTGATTGTCAGTACCAACCACGCCGGCGCGCCTGCGGCCGAGGTCGGAATCGAGGCGTCCTGTGACAGGGACACGGTGGGATCACCGCTGCCGCTGACCTGTTCCAGTTCGATCAGCCATTGCTCGAGCGCCGCGGCAGTCGCGCCCTGCTGGTCCGGGACGCCGTTTTGCTGGTTCTGCAACGCGTCGAGCCGGGCTCTGATCATGAGGATCGACGAATCGACGAGGCGCCGCAACGTTGCCTGCCGGACGTCGATCAGCGAATGCGCGTACGCGTTGGCGACATCCGCCGCGGTCTTTGCCTCGGGGGCGCTCGCCTTGACCTCGAGAATGTTGGTCTGCCCCTTCGGCATCACGTCGACGGCCCGCTGGACCCGCTCCGCCGTCCAGGGCGCCCCGAGCCGCGTCGCCGCGACTTCCGCGATGTCGCGATTCTTCAGAGCGGCGGCGGCGGTCTGGATCGTCCTGATCGGATCACCCAGATCGCGCACGAGCGGTAGCCCGAGCAGGCTGCTGTCATCCTTTGTCAGCGGCGAGACGAGGAGTTCCGCCTTGGTATGGTATGCCGTCGGCCGCAGAGCGAGTACCAGCAGGCCGCCGCCCAGCGCGGCGAGGACGACTACGACCACGAGTAGCCGGTGTGCTCGAAGAGCCCGGATATCGCTGTGACGCTCGTCGTCCCGCCCCTGCGACGGGTCGTCCCGCCGCAGCGCGGCGGACAGCGTTGTAGGTCTCCCCGCTGGTGGCTCCATGTCGTCACCTCACAGACGTCTCGTCACAGACATCTTGTCCTGGCGAGTGCCTTTCCCGTCGCACTCACCACGTGCTCCTGCTGTTCGTCCCGCATGCGGGAGAACATGGGAAGCGTGACCGTTCGCGTTGCGTACTGGTCCGTTATCGGCAGCTCCTGCGAGGCTGCATAGACGGCTGTCCGGTGGACCGGTGGATAGTGAACGCTCGTCTGGATTCCCCGGTCGGACAGCTGTTCGCGAAAAGCGTCCCGGTCGACGTCCTCGGGCAGGACGACGGTGAACAGATGATGCGCGGAGACAAGTCCTTCCACGGGAGGGAGCGGAATCACGACGTCGAGATCTCCCAGCGCCTCCCGGTATCGTGCGTCAAGCTGCGCCCGCCGATGGTTCTCCTCCGCCAGGCGTCCCAGCCGACAGGAAGCCAGTGTGGCCCGTGGCTCGTCTATGCGGTAGTTGTAGCCGAGGGCGACGACGTCGTAATTGCGTGCGCGGCCCCGGTGGCGATCCCAGGTGAGCGTGGTCATGCCGTGAGAACGCAGCAGCCGCACGCGGGATGCAACCGTCTTGTCCGCGGTCACCACGACACCACCCTCACCGACCGCCAGGTTCTTGTTCGAAAACATGCTGAAGGCACCGGCAGCGCCGAAGGTGCCGAGATGGCGACCGTGCCACCACGATCCGGCGGCATGTGCCGCGTCCTCGAGAAGAATGAGGCCGCGGCGATCACACAGGTCGCGCAACGCTCCGATCTCGCCGGCGTGCCCACCGTAGCCGACGTACATGACGGCTTTCGTCCGGCTTGTAATCATCTGTTCGCAGGCCGGCGCGGACATCCATGGCCGCACGAGTCCGGCGATGTCGGCGAAGACCGGTGTCGCGCCCGTGTAGCGGACGGCGTTGACGGTCGCCACGAATGTCAGTGACGGAACAATCACCTCATCACCGGCGGTCAGTCCGACCGCGAGGCACATCAGGTGAAGCGCCGCGGTCCCGTTTGTGACCGCGACCGCGTGCTCCGTGCCCACGAAACGCGAGAAGAGGTCTTCGAACTCCTGGGTCCGCGGCCCCATGCTGAGCCATCCCGACCGATAGGTGTCGGTCACCGCCCGGAGGTCGTCATCCTCGATCACAAGCTGTGACAACGGCACGGCCCAGTCCATCATTGTCGGCAGACTCCTTGGGGAAGGTCCTCGATAAGGTTCCTGACAAGATTCTTGACCAAGGTTTTCGTCAGGAACGTCACAGTTCGGTGAGCAGCGCTACGTCCTGCACCGCCCGCTCATATTCCTGGGGAGTACCGATGTCGTACCAGGGGGCGTCACTGGGATATGCCGCCACCTTCTCGCCGGCCGCGAGCAGGCGTTGGACCAGCTCCGGGAACTGGCATTCACCGCCCGGCAGGTATTTCAGCGCACGCGGCTCGTAGATGTAGACGCCCATACTCACGTCATAGTGCAGCGTTGGTTTCTCACGGTAGGAGCTGACATAGCTGCCGACGGTCTCGAGAACGCCGAGATCGATGTTGACGGGATTCTTGTGGGTGGCGATGGTCAGGGCGGCGCCGGCCTCGAAGTGGAAGTCGACCAGCTCGCGGTAGTCGAGGCCGGTCAGCACGTCGCCGTTCATGGCGATGAACGTCTGGTCGAGATCGGGGACCGCCTTCAACGCCCCGGCCGTGCCCAGTGGCCTTTCCTCCCAGTGCCAGTGAAGCTGCAGTCCCGGTTCGATCCGGGTCTGAGAGAAATAGGCGGCGATGAGTCCCCCCAGATAGTTCACGCAGAGGTCGACCCTGGTCACCCCGACAGCTCGCAGCCGGTCGATTATGTGCTGCAGGATCGGACGTTCACCAACGGGCACGAGCGGTTTGGGGATGATTGTCGTGTACGGGCGCAGCCTGGTGCCGAGCCCCCCGGCAAGGATAACCGCCCTGATGTTCGACAAGCCGCTCATCGGTATTCCCAATTTTCGGCCCCCCGGTTTTCGGCCCCAGTGGAAGTCCACCCGGTTCGCGGGGCATGGCGTGACATGACATCCGGCGCCGACGAGAAGTTCGGCGGTGCTCGGCAACATCCACGATCTTGTCGCCGTTCCGTGGGTACCGCGGACGTCCGCGGTACCGGAGAAGGCCGTGCGGGGGGACGCCGGACCGAAGAATGCCGAACCAGTCGGAACTGCTTTTTTTGCCCGTCGTATTCGACGTCGAAGCGGCAGAACATCACAAGCGGCGTCCACAGCAGCAGCTTGAAGTCGGTGGTGAGTCGGCGGTTACCGGCGTACAGGCGGTCGAGTCGCACCTTCTCCGGGAGCAGGTCGTCGACATAACGATGCACCGGGTCCCCGTCGCCGATCAGTTTGCTCTCGTCTCGGAAGATGAGCTGCGTCCACCCCGACAAACCAGGACGAACCGTCAGGATTTCCTGGTATGCGTCCTGGTACAGGGCCACGAACCGGGGGTCCTCGGGCCTTGGGCCGACCAGACTCATCTGCCCTCGCATGACGTGCCACAGCTGGGGGATCTCATCGATCCGCCGGCGTGCAAGAAAGGCACCGATACGCGTGAACCGTTCGTCGCCGGCCGCTGTCACCGGTGGTCCCGACGTCCCCGCCCGCATCTTCCTGAATTTCAGGACGGTCAGCGGATCGCCCCGATGACCCACCCGCAGGGCTCGATAACACACGGGCCCTCTTGATTCGATCTTGATGGCGAGCGCGACCAGAAGAAGCGCCGGCAGGGCTACCAGCAACAAAGCGGCCGCCAGCAGCGCCTCGGCGACAAGCTTTGTCCCGGCGACAAGATTTTCCCTGGCAGTGAGCCCCGTTCTGGTAGATGTCCCGGCGGACGGACATCCCGCGAGCAGGGCCTGGCGTTCTGCAACCGATCGTTCTGCAACCGATATGGTGACGAAAGCCTGCCGGATCTGATTCGCCGATCCAGCAGGTCCGGAAGCCGATCCAGCGGGTCCGGGAGGCCGAAGTCCCCAGGCTGCCGAGAGGAATCCTCGAATATGGAGCGCCGTAGACGAACCGGTGCCCGAGCGGCCCCGGACTGGTTCGTCCGCATGAAACTCGCCCACACGAAGGAGCACTTCTTCCCCCTGCTTTCCACGTCAGCCTGTGGCGCGCCGCCGGCCTTTCCGTGCCCGAGGCTCCTGCCGGATCCGGGGCCCGAAAGCCGACCCGGGCGGTCCGGAAGACCCAATTCCCCGGGTCGCCACCGGGCCTGGAAACCGCACAACCACCGTACGTCCGCCCATGCCGCCGCCGGCTCCCCTGCCGGCACTAACTCTCCTACGCCATATGCAGGTGGTTGGAATCATGCAGACGGCATGCAGGCGGTTGGAAATCCGCACCGCGGATCATCGCGCTGCGGATCATCGTCGTGCTTCCCGGAGTCGTTCCGGCCGCCGGGATCACTGTGCGCCTCCGGCGATGAAGCGGGCGACCCGGTCGGCCTCGGCCTCCAGGGTTGCGGCGCGCGCTATTTCAAGACCGCGGGCAACCAGACGGTCCCGCAGGTCACCGTCGTCAACGAGGCGGTTCACCGCGTCCACCAGCCCCTGGACGTCCGAGGGCGGCACGAGCAGACCGGCGCGCCCGGCATCGAGCGCGGTGCGCACGCCGCCGACGTCGGTCGCCACGACGGGCGTGCCGCAGGCGAGGCTCTCGATCAGCACCTGCGGCACGCCCTCGGTGAGCGAGACGTGCACAAGGATGTGCGCACGCCGGTAGAGCTGGAGGAGAGCCGGGCCGAAGGGGACGTAACCTCCGAACACGATGCGTCTGTCGACGCCGAGCCGATGAGCATGTCGTCGAACCGCGTCCTCGAGCGGTCCCCGGCCGACCAGCTGCAGCACATAGCGGTCCGACCGCTCCCGCTGCAGCCGTGCAAGTGCCTCGACGAGCAGAAGAGGGTTCTTCTCCAGGTCGATACGGCCGACGGCGAGCAGCTCGACCGGCCCTGTCCAGTCACGTTGTGGCACGGCCACGGCGACATCCCGGGCAGACACCAGGGTGACCGTCATCGGCAGGACCGCCGACCGGCTCTGCCCGTGACCACGCGACCCGTACCGACCTGGTCCGTACCGACGAGGCCCGTAACCACGGGCGAGTTCCTGCCCGACGACTGTCGTCGGCAGCCGCCGCGCCAGCAGGTGGTAGAGCCTGTCCATCCCCCAGACCGGCACGAGCGCCGGTGCCCACAGGCTGCTCGGCAGGCGGCTGCGGAAGTACGCGAGCGTGTCCTGGCGCACGCCGAGTACGACCCGCCTGCGCCGCAGGAGCGCGAGCGCGATCAGTACCATTCCGAACGGGTTCGGCCCGAGCACCCATACAATGTCCACCCGTGCCAGCCCCCGCCACATCCCGGCAACGGTGCCGGCGGCCGCACGCACCAGCTCGCCCACCCGGCGCAGGCTGTCGTAGTACGGCAGTTCGACGAGCTCCACGCTGGGCGAGAGGACGTGATCCGCGGGCCTGTCCGCGTGGACCGTACGGCCGAACAGGACCAGTCCGTCAAAGCGTTGCCCGACCGCACAGGCGAAGAGGAGGAACGCCTGGTCGGAGGAGATCCGCCGCCCGGCAACGGTCTCCTCAAGCCAAACGGTCTCCTCAAGCCAGAAGACGTCGTCGGAGTAGATGCCCAGACGGCGGTACATATTCGGTCATCCAAATCGGCGCTCGGCGACAAGCATGGCCACGAGTAGTCATGAATAGTCAGCAGACAGTCCCGATCATAACCCGGCTCCCCGGCGGCCGGCCAGTCGCAGCGAGACGGGGACGGGACCGTCCGGCCCGGAACGCCGGGAGCACCAGGGGCGCGTGGACGCGTGAGCGAACGGCGAACGGCGAATATAGGCTCCTCGGATGGTCGCGCCTTCGAGGGCAGGTGACGACAGCGGCCCTCGGCATCCCACCTTCGTCTCGTCCGCGCTCGCGACTTGGGGCACGCAGCTTGTGGTCGCCGTCCTCTCGCTGGCCAACGTGCTCATTGTCGCGCGGACGCTGGGCGCCACGGGCAGAGGCGACGTCGCCTTTCTCACCGTGATCGCGTACGTCGTCTCCCAGCTCTCCCTGTTGGGAGTGGAGCAGGCAAACGTCAACTTCGCCTCGGCCGAGCCCGAGCTGCGACCAGCACTGGCAACCAACTCGGTGCTGCTAGCCCTCCTCCTGGGGACAATCGCCGCCGGCGCCGTAAGCGGCCTGATCGCTATTTTCCCCCGTATCGGCGGACATTCGTCGGGTGGCCTGCGCTGGCTCGTGCTCGCCTCGATCCCGATGCTGATCCTCCAGGTCTACCTGCTGTTCCTGGTGCAGGCCGACTACGCCTTCGGGTTCGCGAACGCGGCATACCTGCTCGCCCCGCTGGTGAACGTCAGCGTCAACGGCCTGCTTGCCGTGCTCGGTCTGATCAGCGTTGGCACCGCGGTCGCCGCATGCATGGGCGGCCAGGTACTGGGCACATTGCTGATGGCCTGGTATGTGGCGTGTCGCTCGGCCGGGTTCGGCCGCCCCGACATGCGCCTGGCGAGGCGGTCGCTCGGCTTCGGGATGAAGGCGCACGCCGGGCAGACGATGCTGCTCGCCAACTACAAACTCGACCAGTGGCTCGTCGGCGCCATCGCAGGCGCCCACCAGCTGGGTGTCTACAGTGTGGCGGTCGCATGGGCCGAAGCACTCTTCTACCTGCCGACGGCACTGGCCGCTGTGCAGCGACCGGGCCTGGTGCGCTCCAGGGGCGTCGACGCCGGCCACGAGGCGGCGGCCGTGTTCCGCGCGGCGGTCCTGATAACGCTCCTCCTCGGCGTCGCCCTGATCCTTGCCGCACCTTTTCTCTGCGTGACCGTCTTCGGTGTCGAGTTCCAGGGTTCGATCGTCCAGTTGCGCATTCTGACGGCGGGCGCGTTCGGTATCGTCGCGCTCAAGCTGCTGGGCAACGCGTTGACCGCGCGGGGAAAACCGCTGCTGGAGACCGCGGCGGTGGGTGCCGCGTTCGTCGTCACGGTGGGGCTCGACATTGTTCTCATTCCCGGGCACGGAGGTGTCGGGGCGTCGGTTGCCTCGGTGCTGGCATACTCGGTCGGCGGAATGGTGGTCGGGATTATCTTCGCGCGGACATTGGGAACCGGCCGGGTCAACCTCGTCCCGCGGTGGCGTGACGCGCTCGTACTCGGGCGCGTCGGCCTGCGCTGTTCAGCGCGGCTGGTGCCATCCCGGGCGGCAGCGGCGAACACGCTTCGAGGTGACGGCTGACCTGAACGGCTGACCTGACTCGTCAAAGCCTTTCAGAGCCCTTTTCGGGACTCGGCGGGTTTCAGGCGTGTTGCCGTGAACGGTCCAGGAGCCCCCGCAATGTGCCGAGACCATAGCCTGTGTGCAGCGCGCCGAAACAGACCGCGATTTTGGAGCAGGCCGCGACTTCAGCAGTCATCGCCGACCATTCGTCCGGACGACCTCCGGCAACGACCACGTCAGGAGCAGGCCCGTCTCCGTGCGCGCGCCCCACCGCCGCAACCGCCGACATCAACGCCGCGACCGTGTATGCCAGCGCACCGACGGCGAGGGCCAGACGCGCCCTCGGTATGAAGATCGACGCCCCCGCCAGCCCCACAAACGCGAGCAGGAAAGACGCCGGAGCCAGGTGCCGTGGCCGGACCATGGTGTGGTGTGCCCGGCACACACGTACCCGGGCGCGACCATATCGGTAGTACTGGCGGAAGACAGCCCGCCAGGAAGGGCGTGTTATGTAGTGAAATCTGATCGAGGTGTCGAGGAGGAGCCGGCAGCCCACCTGCCGCAGGCGCCAGTTCAGCTCCTCGTCCTCACCATAGGCCATTGCGGGGTCGAAAAGTCCGACGTGCTCGAGCGCCGCGCGCCGGTAGACGCCGCACTGGACGGTGTCGACGAACTCGTGTTCCGTCCTGCCGGAATACACGCTGCCCCCGACGCCGAAGTGAGATGTACGGGCGAGCGCGACCGCCTCCCCGAAGCGGGTGTCGCCGTGTTGTTCCGGGCGGCCGCCCACGCAGGCGACATCGGACGGGCTGCACCGCAGAACGTCGACGGCGCGGCTGAGGAAGTCGCGTTCCGGGTAGCCGTGCGCGTCCACCTTCGCGACCAGCTCGTTCGAGGAGCTCCTGATGCCGAGGTTCAACGCTTCGGGAAGGTTGCGGCGGCGCCCGTCAGCAATCACCGTGAGGCGCCTGTCGGTGGTTGCCCGCTCGGAGGCGATCGCGACGGTGCGGTCCTGTGAACCGCCGTCGACCAGCCAGACCCGTACCAGTTCCGCCGGATAGTCCTGCGCCAGCACCTCGTCCAGGCAACGGCCGACATATCGTTCCTCGTCGTATGTGGAGATAACGACGTCGATCGTTTTTCGGTCGATCGTTTTTTGGTGGTCGACCGACGTTGCGGCGCTGATTTTCCCGGTATCCTCGGCCGCTGTCTCAGTGCGCCGCATGATATACCGTGTTCGGCGTACCGATTTCCTCGGGATGCTCTTCCCGGGGGCACCTCCCGGCGTTCTTGCGGACGACGCCGGTGATGATGTACCGCCAACCCTCCGGTGTGACCCGTTCGCACAGAGCCTGGTCGACGGCGCCGAGCACCCGCCGCTGCCGTTCGGACCGCCCGAATCCGCCGAGTATCCCCAGCGTCGTGTAGTCGACCGTCCCGAAAGCGGACAACAACCCGACGGCATCCTCGGACGAAAGGTAACTGCACCCCTTCCTGCCCCAGCCGAAATGCGTGCGGAAGAAGCTGTGGATCCTGGTCCCCGCAGCGTTCTCCGCGAACCACAGCTCACCACCCGGCTTCAGCGCCCGGTGCATGTTCGAGATCGCGTTTTGTTGAGGGACGGGCCAGCTGTCACCACTGGTGGTCATTCCCGGGAGCAGCGACTTGAAGGCAACTATGTCGAAGGCCGCCACGTACGGGATACTCAGCACGTCGATCCTCTCGTACGTGATCGCATCACTGATTCCGTACTCCGCGTGCAGACGCCGGGCAGCCGATGACGGTTCCTCCAGGCCGGAACACACGACCTGGAATCCCTTTGTGGCCAGCCACAGTGAGAGACCTCCGTGCGTTCCACCGAAACCGATCTCGAGAACGCTCGGGGCGGCTGCGTCCACTCTTGCGTCCACTCTGCTGTGTTTTTCCCAGAACGACAGGCACCTCGACCAGTTCGCAACGTCCCAACCGATACTGTCGCGGATGAGGCTCGCTCGGTTCATGCCCTGTCACCTGCCCCCCGAAGGTATGAAGTAACCGGATCCGGACCCGCCGTCGGGGCTGCGCGCAGGACGCGACGCCGAACAGGATGATCAAGATATCCGCAAAGAGCCGCTAACTCAGCGTCGCGCAGCCGGTCGGCTCGACGTAGCCGGCGTTGTCGTACGGTCGGCCGAGCGTCAGCACACGCATGTGCGCGAGCAGGCTCTGCGGCAGGTCGACATACGTCTGCTCTCCCCAGGGATAGGGCACCGCGGTCGAGAGCGGATTCTGTGCGACAAGACCGACTCCCCCGCCCGTGTCGCCGAGGATCATCCCGTATCTCTGGAGCGCACGGGCAATGATCATTTCGTACGGGTTGAGGCCGAGCGTCGACAGGTCCACGCCCGGGTCGATCTGCAGGCGCGCGCCCTCGGGGATCGCGCCGGATCCTGTGTTCCTCCCGTCGGCCTCGGTGGCCGGCAGGACAGGACCGCCGGCCCTCGTGTCCGGGTAGGCGAAGAACAGGGCGTGTTTGATCTCGCCTTCCCGGAGCTCCTCGGGCCGGATCAGGCCCGCGGCGCCCGCCGCGCCAGAGCCGGTTGCCGACAGGCCGTGGGGGTACCAGCCCGGCCCGGTTGTGGAGGTCGCGTTCGCCCAGGAGGCCGACCAGCTGCCGTCGGCGTTGTGCACCGCCTGCCAGAAGTCGTACTCGCATCCTGTCGAACGGTCGATGACCACCATGTGGCCGTCGCCGGCCGGGTCGGGCGCGGCGTTCGCGGGGATCGGGACGCCGGACATCGTCGACGCCGGCGCCCACGGGGCGGTCAGTGAGACGGTGTGGCGTGACGTCGTCGAGTCGGTGTAGTGCAGCGGCCGCGACCACTCCTTGACTGCGATCACGAAGCCCTGCGCCTGCGCCGCCGCGACGACCGTCCGCAGCATCGTGGCCGAGTTCACGTCGACGCTCGCGCTCCCCGGGACAGGGGCGTTCCAGGAGCTCGTCGGCGAGTAGAGCGTCACCGATGTGGTCGGGGGAGGTGGTGGGACAGGCACCGGCAGCTGCGGATTCTGACAGGCTTCCAGGCCGGCGCCTGTCAGCAGTGTCAGCAGGGCTGACATCAACACGGCGGATCGGCGCCGAACCCGGGATCGCAGACTGATCGGCACAGACATATGATTTTTTGGCACGCTACTTCCTCGTGGCTACGACGCCCCCCCGGGCGGAGGCACCGTAGCAGTTCCTTCCCGGTACGCCCAAACCCGAACAAGAACGAATTGACCTCCACATCGGTGTCAATACGCTGGCGGGCCGGTAAAGTACGTGGAGTCAGCACAAATGAGCTGCTTGAGACCGCGGGAATCTCACTGCTCACGGTCCGTCTGGATACGTCGGTACGACCGATACCTACCCGGATCTCAGGTGATGCCGCCGCCACGCTTGACAGACCTATGGCACATCGCGCCGGCGTGGCCACCGCCGGCAGCGGTCACCGATAATCCCGCCGGCACGTCACGTAATGTCGCTTGATGCCGCTCAATGTGTCGCGGAGTGCATATGGCATACCGTCGCCGTGGCCGGGTAGGAGTCAATCGGTCCTCGTTGTCGAGCGAAGGTATGCGAAGGTATGGGGGAAGCATGACGGCGGCGCAGACCGATCCGCCCCGGGACACCCGCCGGGTTGCGTCGTGAGGGTGGTTCTCTGCGACGACCACCGGATGTTCGTCGAGGCCATGGCCGCGATGCTGACCGCACGGGGCTGGACGGTGTGCGCCGTGGCTTTCACCGCCGCCGACGCCGAGGGCGTGATCCGATGTCATCGACCCGACCTGGGGATGATCGACCAGGGTTTCCTGGACGGGGGTGGTCTGGAGCTGATCCGTTCCCTGGCCGACCTGACACCGGTGACAAAACTGCTGCTGCTCACCGGTTCCACCGACATCGCGGCGATCAATGCCGCCATCCGGGCCGGTGTCGGTGGATTCGCGTCCAAGACGCAGGACATCGAACGGGTCATCGCGATTGCGGAACGCGTCGGTCATGGAAAGACCATGACCGACGCGAACGTCGCCGTGCGGGCCATGCACGCGCCCCATTACCCCGGTGCGTCAGCCACTGTCGAGAACCTGCTGACCAACCGGGAGCGGGACGTGCTCGTCCGGCTCGGACGAGGGCAGAGCACCGCCATTCTCGCGGCGGAGCTCGGTATTACGGTGAACACGGCGCGCTCACACATCCAGAACGTGCTGAACAAACTCGGCGTACACAGCCGGATGGAGGCCGCCGCGCTGGCGGTCAGGGTCGGGCTGGTGGATCGCTCCTGCTGACCGCCCCCTTCCGCGGCCAGCTCTTCCACGGCTGACCCTGCCGAGGCCGGCCCTTCTGCGCAGCCGGCTCCCGGGCTGATCGGAGGTGTACTGAAAGCACGCGGCCGGTACATATCCAGCATGCAACCGAGTCGAATATTGATCGCCGATTCCCAGCGGGCGTTCAGCGGTGTTCTTGCTGCCGCCATGCGCGCCGAGCATGATTTCACGGTGGTGGACGTGGTGCACAGCGCGGAGGCGGTCACCAAGGTTCTGGAAATGCGCGAGGTGGACATTCTTCTGCTGGACGTGGAACTGCTCGGGGAGGATGCGGCCGAGCTCGTCAGACGATTGCGGCGGCTGTGCGACCGGCTACCGACAGTCGTTGTGACCGATATGGACGACCCTCGTCTGGCCACCGCCGCGGTACGGTCCGGAGTGCGCTCGTGGGTGCCGAAACGGCTGGGTCTGCACCATCTGATGTCCGTGGTGCGAGGTACCCGCAACGGTGAGAGCTGGTTTCCGCCATCGCTGCTGGGGCCCGTTCTCACCGACCTGGCGCGGTCGGCACAGCCGTCCCCCGCGGAGAGGAAGATCTCGACCCTCACCTACCGCGAGCGGCAGATCCTGCAGTGCATGGTGAACGGGCTCGACCGCAACACCATCGCCGCGCGGTTGTTCCTCTCCTCGAACACTGTGCGTACCCATGTTCAGAACCTGCTCGGCAAGCTCGAGGTCCATTCCGGGCTGGAGGCGGTCGCCCTGGCCGCACGCGCCGGGATCGCCTTTGACGAAACGTCCGACGAGGCAGCCGACGAAGCATCCGCACCTTGGCCGCTGGCGAAGTTCAACCAACGCTGACGGACGCCGTGCCGTCGACCGCCGCGGCGTCCGCGGTGTCGTCGACCACAGTGGCGGCCCGTCGCCCGGGACGGGGTAGAGCCAGCGCGAGGAGCCCGCCAGCCAGGGAGATCGCGGCGATGAAATACCAGCCGCGCTGGAAGCCGAGCAGCCGCGACTGCGGCCCGTCCGGGGTGCCGAGCACGGCCACGAACACGGCGACGCCGACGGCGATACCGATCTGGCGGGCCATGCTGACCACGGCCGAGCCGGTGGCGAATCGCGCGGGTGGCAGTGAGGTGGCAGCGGTGGAGAACACAGTGGGCAGGGTCAGCCCGACACCGATACCGGTGAGCAGCATGCCGCCGAGCAGGTCGCGGAGGTAGTCGGGTTCCGAACCAACCGAGATTGCCCACCACAGCACGCCGGCGGAGAAGACCGTGCAGCCGAGGGCGATGACCGCCCCAGGCCCCAGGCGCGGGATGAGCCGGCCGGCGGCCACTGACAGCAGCGGCACCATGGCCGGTCCTACGGCCACCGCAAGGCCGGTCCTAAGGGCGGACCAGCCCCACCCGTCCTGCGCCCACAGCACGACCGACAGCAACATGGCGCCGAACGCGGCAGAGAACAGGGTTGCGCTACCCAACGTCACCGAAAAGCTACGGCTGCGCAACAGGGCGAGTTCGAGGACCGGGCTGCTGTGGCGCGCCGAACGGGCCAGGAATGCCACGACGAGTGCTGCGGTGGCGACGAGCAGGCCGATGACCCGCCAGGAACCCCAGCCCCAGTCGTCACTCTTGACCAGGCCGAACGTCAGCGCTCCGATTCCGATGGTGAGCAGGGCCGTTCCGGCGGCATCCGGCAGCGGGCCGCGTTCCCCCGGCGGGTCGGGCAGGATACGGGCGCCTGCGACGAGGGCCGCGATCCCGACGGGGATGTTCACCAGGAACACCCATCGCCAGCTGGCGCTGACCAGCAGACCTCCGGCAACCGGTCCGAAGGCGGCGGCCAGTCCGCCCATCGCGGTCCATGTGCGCACTGCCGCGCTGCGGCGGGCGGGCGGGTAGGCGGCGAGCACCAGGCTCAGGGAGGTGGGCACCACAGCAGCCGCGCCGACCGCCTGGATGCCACGGAAGGCGACGAGCGTCCAGACGCTGTTCGACACCGCGCAGCATGCGGAGGCGGCGGTGAACAGGGCAAGGCCGAGGAGGAAGCCGCTCTTCCGGCTGGCGCGGTCGGCGAGCCGTCCGACCGGGACGAGCAGGGCGGCAAAGATGATCGCGTAGGCGTTGAGCACCCAGGACAGGTTGCTCAGGCTCGCGCCGTGGAAGTCACCCGAGATCTGCGGCAGGGCGACGTTGACGATGAACAGGTCGAGGCTGGGCAGGACCACGCCGGCGCACACGATCGCCAGCACGAGCCCCGGGCGATCTGCCAGCCTCGGATGATCATCTGTTTCCGCAGTAGGTCTTGTCATGCAACGCACGGTAGACACGTTGAGTTCTGTCATGCAACTCTTCAGTTCCGTCACGCAACTCTGTATCGTCCGGTCATGCGGCGGGTCAGCTTCGAGGATGTGAACTGCTCGATTGCCCAGTACCTGGAGGTCGTGGGCGAGTGGTGGACGCCATTGATCCTCCGGGACGCCTTTTTCGGGGTCTCTCGCTTCGACGACTTCCAGCAGCGACTCGGCATCGCCCGCAACGTCCTCGCCCAGCGGCTCGACCATCTCCTCGCCCACGGTGTCCTCGACCGCGTCCCCTACCAGGAACACCCGGTCCGTTACGACTACCGGCTCACCGATAAGGGACGCGATCTCTGGCAGGTGCTGACCGCGATGCGGCAGTGGGGCGACCGGTGGGCCACGCCCCCCGCCGGCCCGCCCGTCGAGCTCGTGCACGAGACCTGCGGACATGTGGCCGAGGCGGTCCCGGCCTGCTCGCAGTGTGGCGCTACGCTGCGCCCGGGAGAGGTACGGATAGTCGCCGGACCGGGTGCGGCCGACGGCAGGACCCTGCCGCCGGCCGAGCGACTTTGATCACCGTCGGTCTCTGCGGCCCCTCGACCGGCCTTGGTCAGGCCTGCCGATCGTCACGCCCACCCGCCGTCAGGCTCGCGAGACGGTACGGCGGCGGGCCGGGCACCGGCTGCTGCAGTCCGGTTACATAACTACCCGTAACCATATGTTCACTCTATTGCCGCCGGTCGTCCGCGGACGACCGGCAATGTTGTCGTCATGGCAGAGCCGCCGGTGGTCATATTCGGTCAAAGTACCGATAGCGACAGCTGGTGGGCGCTCCTGCCCTCCGCCGAGGTCCTACGCGCGCCGCGTTTCGACGATCTTCTCACCCATGTCGAGCGCGTGATGGCCGGGCAGGCACCGGGCCGGCCGTTCACGCTCATGCTCGACCATCGCGGTACCCGCGAGCCGGGCGTCACACCGCGGGCGCGCCGGCGCAGACGCAGGCCACCGCTGCCTTCCGAACGGCCACAAGATGATCATCAGGACGCCGACCCGCGGAGAGCCGTGAACCGCCGGACGTGATCAACAGGCCACCCCTTCCTATCTTTCCTGTCTTTTTCTGTCTGGATGGGACACCCGGACAATGTGCACCCGGCGGCCACCGGCCCGCTATTGCATTCTCTGATGGTTTGGTAGGGCCACGGCCGCCGATCCCGGACGCGCTTCGAAGCCGTTAACTGCGACGGGGTGGGGTGGGGCGCCAATGTTAACGCCTGGCGGCCATGACTGCATCCGGTGCTGTCACTCCCCGTCAGAAAATCGCGTCAAGGTGACAATGTTTACCACTGCGCGGTGAACGGGAATGCTGGACCAGGGCGCCCAAGCTGTAGTCATCGGCTTACCGGCCAACCATGAAAGGGAGTGGCATGACGCTCGCGAAAAAGCCCGTGTACCTGCTGCCCGCAGTAGGCGTTGCCCTCGCGGCCTTCCTGTTTACCCCGGCGGTCGCCCAGGCAGCCCCGTCGACGAGCCAGATCGAGAAATCGTACGACAACAAGTACGATCACGACAAGTACGACCAGGTGAAGTACGACTTCAAGAATCATGATCACGGAACATATGGATATAAGAAACACGACAACGGAAAATACGACTACAAGAAATTTGATTACGGAAAGTACGACCACAGTAAGTCCTACGGCAAATCGTACGACGAGCACGGCAAGTCCTACGGCAAGTCGTACGGCAAGTCCTACGGCAAGTCGTACGACGAGCACGGCAAGTCGTACGGCAAGTAGGAGCCATAACTCCTACGGCAGGTAGGAACTTGGCGAGAAACCCCGTCCGTCCACCGGAACCACCGGAGAGGTAAACGACCGCCGGCATGCCCGTTGCGGCCACAAGGGCGCCCGCAGGAGTTCCACGGCCTGAACATGTGAACGGGCCCGGCACCCGCCGACGACCTTCCGGAACGGCAGGGGCAGAAAACCGCGGTCTGCGGACCGCCCACAACCCGGGCGGCCCGCAGACCCGGCTGTCGTCAGCCTCTACACCTGTTATGAGCAGATGCCGGCCGAGACTGGGCGAGACTGGGGAGGCCATGGGCTCCTACCTCCGGGGGAACAGCTGAAAGCCGGCGGTGGAGGCGGTCCGGCCGATGACCGTGGACCAGCTGCCGCCGGGTAGGACCACGACCCGCCAGTCCCCCGCTCCCAGCGCAGCTCGGCGCGGCCGTCGGCAGCATCCCGTACGCGTGGGGTGCTGGTGACGCATTTCTTACAGATGCACGGTCTCCGCTGTCTGTGCGCTTTATCCTCTCTGTGAGGATCATCGGGGGTGATGGTCCCGGTGACGCCAGAGGGACAGGTCATGCATCGGTCGTTCGGTCCTGGGAAAAGGCGGCTGCGTCCTCATGTCCGGGGACTCACCGCCATCACGCTGCTACTCACGCTCGCGTTGGTCGGCTGCAACCAGCACAACCAGGGACACCGTAGGAGCGGATCATCGCAGGCTCCCCCGCCGACCGCCACCAGGACCCCGGTGAAAACGCCGACCGCTACCAGGACAGTGACCCCGTCGACATCCACGTCGTACACCGACGCCATGTTCTACCTCGGTCGCAGCATCGGCGACCCGAACAACCGAGTATCGTGTGCCAGCGGCATCGATTATCCGTTCAAAATCCAGGACGCGACCAAGCCGATCCACTGGAAGACGCGGTTCAGCTCCGGCGCGACCGAGGTGTTCACCGATCCGCGAGAGGGCAATCTGAGACCGGGTGGGGTACAAGTCATCACCGTGCGGGGGACGTACGTCGGTGCGTCCGGATCTTATTTCACGGTGACGGTCTACTCCGAGCAGGCCCGCAGCGTCAGCTACTCCATCGAGTTGTTCTGCCGGTGAGCGCGTGGGCCGGGCCGATGCCGGCTGGCTGCCGGTCCACGCGTCTATCGCGGCTTATTGCAGCTTATTGCGGCTCGTCAGAGCCCTCGTCGGGGCCTTCGAGGTCGCCTTCGAGGTCGCCTTCGAGGTCGAGGTATGACTGGCGGAGGCCGTCGATGGTGGCGGCGTCCGGTTTCTCCCACAGACCGCGGTCGGCGGCCTCCAGCAGACGTTCGGCAATGCCGCGTAGCGCCCACGGGTTGGACGCCTGCATGAAGTCGCGGGTTTCCGGGTCGAAGACGTAGGACGCGGCCAGCGACTCGTACATCCAGTCCTGGACGACACCGGCGGTGGCGTCGTAACCGAACAGATAGTCGACGGTCGCGGCCAGTTCGAACGCGCCTTTGTAACCGTGGCGGCGCATTGCCGCGATCCACCGCGGGTTCACCACCCGGGCACGGAACACCCGGTGGGTTTCCTCCTGCAAGGTGCGCGTCCTGACCGCGTCCGGTATGGCGCTGTCCCCGATGTAGGCGGCCGGGGACGCACCGGTGAGCGCCCGTACCGCCGCGACCATCCCGCCGTGATATTGGAAGTAGTCGTCGGAGTCGACAAGGTCGTGTTCGCGGGTGTCGGCGTTCTTCACGGCCACCTGAATGCGGCGGAACGCCTGTTCCATGTCGGCGCGCGCCTCCCGGCCGTCGAGATCGCGGCCGTAGGCGTAGCCGCCCCAGACCGCGTACACCTCGGCGAGGTCCGCGTCCGACCGCCACTCCCGCGAATCGATCAGGGGCAGCAGCCCGGCACCGTACGCTCCCGGTTTCGAGCCGAAGATCCGGGTGGTCGCCCGCCGCCGGTCACCGTGGGCGGCACCGTCGCGCGTGAGGTCGGCGCGGACGTGCGCGGCAAGCAGGTTGTCGGCGTCGGCCTCGTCGTCGAGGGCGGCGACGGTGGTCACCGCCTCGTCCAGCAGCGCGATCACGTGGGGGAAGGCGTCCCGGAAGAAACCGGAGATCCGCACCACCACGTCCACCCGGGGCCGGCCCAGCTCCGACAGGGGTACCACCTCGAAACCGGTCACCCGCCGGGAGGCGTCGTCCCAGGTAGGACGGCAGCCGAGCAGCGCCAGCACCTCCGCGATGTCATCACCCTGCGTGCGCATGGCGGAGGTGCCCCAGACGGTCAGGCCCACCGAGGCCGGGTAGGCGCCGGTGTCGGCGAGGTGGCGGGCGAGCAGCGAGTCGGCGAGCGCACGGCCGGTCTCCCAGGCCAGCCGGGACGGGATCGCCTTCGGGTCGACCGAGCAGAAGTTCCGCCCGGTCGGCAGCACGTTGACCAGCCCCCGGGTGGGCGAGCCCGACGGTCCGGGCGGCACGAACCCACCGGCCAGTGCCCGGAGCACATTGGTGATCTCGTCCGGTGTCCGGTCCAGGCGAGGCACCACCTCGGACGCGGCGAACGCGAGCACCCGCTCGACCTCGGCGTATCCGGTGCTGGCGGCACGGCCGACCCCGCTGCCAGCCGCCCCGGTGGCTCCTTCGGTGGCGCTCCTGGTGGCTGTTCCGGTGGCGCTCCCGGTGGTTTCCCCGGCACCGGGCTGGAGGGTGCCGGACGGGAGAGCGCCGGACTGTAGAACGTCCGCGCACACCCTGGATGCCGCGGCAGGATCCCAGCCGGCGGCCTCCATGCCGGCGACGAGCGCGCGGGCGGTCGCCTCGAAGCCGTCGACTTCCGCGCGCGCGGCGCCGGCGCCCTCGACGTGGCCGAGAGCGGCCCGCAATCCCGGTAGCGCCCGCGCCGTGCCGCTCCACACCTGCGACGCCCGCAGGATCGCCAGTACCAGGTTCACCCGCGCCTCACCGGCCGGCGCGTCGCCGAGGATGTGCAGACCGTCACGGATCTGGGTGTCCTTCACCTCGCAGAGGTATCCGTCGACGTGCAGCAGGAAGTCGTCGAAGTCGTCGTCGCCGGGACGCTCGTCCAGTCCGAGATCATGATGGAGCTGGGCGGCCTGGATGAGCGTCCAGATCTGCGCCCGGACCGCCGGCAGCTTCGCCGGGTCCAGCGCGGCCAGGGTGGCGTGCTCGTCCAGGAGCTGTTCCAGCCTGGCCATGTCACCGTAGGTGTCGGCACGGGCCATCGGCGGCACCAGATGATCGACGATGACCGCGTGTGCCCGGCGCTTGGCCTGCGTACCCTCCCCGGGGTCGTTGACCAGGAAGGGGTAGACCAGCGGCAGATCGCCGAGGACCGCGTCCGGCGCACACTCCGCCGACAGGCCCAGTCCCTTGCCGGGCAGCCACTCCAGGGTGCCGTGCTTGCCCAGGTGCACGATCGCGTCCGCGCCGAACTCCTCGTCCAGCCAGCGGTAGGCGGCCAGGTAATGGTGGGACGGCGGCAGGTCCGGGTCGTGGTAGATCGCCACCGGGTTCTCCCCGAACCCCCGCGGCGGCTGGATCATGAGCAGGATGTTGCCGAACCGCAATGCGGCCAGCACGATCGCGGGTTCCCGCGCATCAGCGGGCCGCGGCAGTCCGCCACCGCTGCCACGGCCGCCACCAGGAACGTTCCCGGGAACCTCCGTGGGGGCGTCAACGTAGAGGGTGCCGGGCGGATCACCCCAGTGCCGGACCATACCCTCGCGCAGGGATTGCGGCAGCGCGTCGAACCAGCGCCGGTACACCTTTGCCGGCACCCGTGCCGGCGCGGCCGCGAGCTGCTGTTCGGTCAGCCATTCGACGTCGTGCCCGCCAGCGGCGATGAGCGTGTGGATGAGCGTGTCCCCGTCGGCGGGGACCGCCTGCCCCTGCGGGCCGTCCTCCCCCAGGTCGTAGCCGGCCGCACGCAGCGCGTCCAGCAGCCGGACGGCGGACACCGGGGTGTCCAGGCCCACGGCATTGCCGACCCGGGCGTGCTTGGTCGGGTACGACGACAGCACCAGCGCGATCTTCTTCTCGGCGTTCGGGACGTGCCGCAGCCGGGCCAGCCGGGCGGCGATCCCGGCGAGGCGGGTGGCACGTTCGGGGTCGGCCACGTAGACGGGCACCCCGTCCGGCCCGGACTCCTTGAACGAGAACGGCACCGTGATGATCCGGCCGTCGAACTCGGGGATCGCGACCTGCATGGCCGCGTCCATCGGTGACAGCCCTGCGTCGCTGCCCGCCCACTGCGCCCGGGACGACGTCAGGCACAGGCCCTGCAGCACGGGCACGTCGAGCGCGGCGAGCGCGCTGACGTCCCACGCCTCGTCGTCCCCGCCCGCCGAGGCGTCAGCCGGCCGGGTGCCGCCGGCCGCGAGCACCGTCACGATCAGTGCGTCCACCCCCGCCAGCAGCGGGAGCACGCCGCCCGGGGTGGAGTCCAGCCCGCGCAGCGAGGTGGCGAACACCGGCCTGGCGTTGACCCCGCGCGCGTCCAGCGCGTCGCACAGCACGTCCACGAACCCGGTGTTCCCGGACGTCGCGTGCGCCCGGTAGAACACGACACCGACAGTCGGACGGTCCGTCTTGGCCGTCCGGCTACCCGCCCACGAGTCGTGCACCCCGGCCGCGGGCATCGCCGTGGGCGGCGCGAACCCGAACCCGGTCAGCAGCAGCGTGTCGGCGAGGAAGCGGTACAGCTCGGCGAGGTTGGTGGTGCCGCCCTCCACCAGGTAGCCGAGCGCCTCGGTCGCGACACCGGCCGGCACGGTGGCGCGGCGCATCAGTTCGGCGTCGGGTAGCGCTTCCCCGCCGAGTACGACCGTGGGCAGCCCGGCGGCGAGCGTCGCGTCCAGACCGTCGGGCCACGTCCGGGCTCCCCCGAGCAGCCGGATGACCACCGCGTCCGCGCCCTGCACCAGGGCGGGGACGTCCGCGGCGGCGAGCCGGGCCGGATTCGCCACCCGCCAGTGCATCCCGCTGGCCCGGGCCGCCAGCAGCTCGGTGTCGGCGGTGGACAGCAGGACGATCACCGGTTCGGTGCCAGGGCGTGTCACGTCGATGCTCCCGATGGGGTGAAAGGATCAGCCGGTGAAGGGGTTCGACAGACGTACCCCGGTGTGGTCGAAATCTTTGGTGTTGCGGGTGACCAGCGTCCGATCGTGGGCCTTGGCGGTGGCCGCGATAAGTGCGTCAACCGTGGGAGGGGGATGTGCTCCGCTGCGCGCTCCCCATGTCCGCGCGATGGTGAGGGTCACCGGCAGGATCCGTTCGTCGAATTCTTCGATGACGTCGTCCAACCAGCCTTCGAAAACGGCTGCCTGCCGATGGTTGCCCCGTTCGAGCAGACGTGTGATGCCGTGTGTGATTTCTCCCATGGCCAGTACGGACAGGTACAGGCGGTCCACCGGCACAGTGGAGATCCATTCCGTCACGCCGGGGTTCCGTGTGTGTTTCCTGGTCGCGGACAGGATATTGGTGTCCAGCAGGTAACTCACCGGCCGTCGCCCAGGTCGATCTCCTGGAGGAACTCGATTCGCGTATCGCACGATCAACATGTGTTGAGGGCGCAGGCGTTCTTGTACCACCAGGAAGCCGCGGACGTAGCAGACTGGTCCTCCCGGATCGCCACGACGCGCTCCGTGTTGAACGCCCAGTTGATCTGGAACTTACCGCTTTTCAGAAAAATACACACTTTGCGACCCAGGGCCGCGCTGGTAGGGGTGTGCCAGGTGCCGTTCATCTCCTGACCCTGGTTGCAGTCACCGAGGCCGTTGACGGATTTCGCGGCACGGTCCAGGTATGCCTCCATATCCGTGGAGGTTCGATACCGTAGGAACTGAACCCTGGAGGAGCCTTCGGCGGTCTCGCATGTGATCGCGGCCGAGGCGTACCAGGGGGCCACCGACTCGAGGTCGGGGCGGCCGTGACAGGATTCGCGATCGATCTTGTTGAAGTTCGGCAGATCGCATATGTCCGTCTGGTCGCTCCTGATGGACGGTGACGATGTACTCGGTGTGCATGGCGGACGAGGTGTCCCCGTGATGATCGGAGTCGGTCTGGTGCTCACCACCGGCTTCGGCATGGTGGTGACTGTCGGCTCTGCCGTGCCAGGCGACACGCTCGGGGTCGGCGGGGGCTGCGGATGTCATCTCGGTGCTCCCGGTGGGACGAAGGGAAGGCCGGCCGGCGGACCGCCGTCGAGCAGCCTGCGTATGGCCGCGGTGTCGAGATGGTCCGCGACCAGGTCGCCGAGGGCGTCGAGGCGGCGCCGGCGGACGTCGGCGAAGCAGGTGCGGGCCGGGATGAACGACCGTCCGGCGCGGGCCGCCACATCGACGAGGAACTCCCGGCGGAACTCGTCGTTCTCCAGCAGGCCGTGCCAGCTCGTGCCGGCGACCGCGCCGGCACGCACACCGTCCGCGGCGAACGGCTCGGCGGCTGGCTTCCCGGCTGACCACGCAGCTGACTTCCCGGCCGGCCCAGTGTCATGGACGGTGAGCCGGCCGTGGCGGATCTCGTAGCCGGTCACGGCCAGGCCGCCGGACGTCGTCCCGGCACGGCGGCCGAGCAGCTTGTCGGGGGCGAAGGCGGTGGTCACCGGCAGCAGACCGAGCCCGTCCACCTCACCGGCGCCGGACTCGACCGGGTCGTCGATGCGCCGGCCGAGCATCTGGTATCCGCCGCAGATCCCCAGCAGCGGCCGGCCCCGCGCGGCCCGAGCACGCAGGACGGCGTCCAGGCCGCGCCGGCGCAGCCAGGCGAGATCCTCGACGGTCGCCCGCGTCCCGGGAACGACCACCAGATCGGCGTCGGCGAGGTCATCGGGCCGGGTCGCGAATCCCACGACCACCCCGGGTTCGGCCCGTAACGCGTCGATATCAGTGATGTTGGACAGTCGCGGCAGTCGGATCACCGCCACCCGCAGGACGTCGCCGGTGTCGTCGCAGCCACCGCCACCGCCGATGCCGCTACCTGCACCGTCGCTGTCGGCATCCGGGTAGGCGGTCGCCGGGTGCCCCGATGCCGGATAGGAGGCGAGATCCAGGGAGTCCTCGACATCGAGCCACAGGCCGGACCGCCACGGGAGTACCCCGTGCACCGGACGGCCGGTGAGCTGTTCGAGCTGGCGCAGCCCGGGTTCCAGCAGCCGGGGGTCGCCGCGGAACTTGTTGATGATCCAGCCCGCGACCAGCGCCTGGTCGCTTGCGTCCAGCAGCGCGAGGGTGCCGAACAGCGCGGCGAACACCCCGCCGCGGTCGATGTCGCCGACGACCAGCACCGGCAGGTTCGCGGCCCGGGCCAACCCCATGTTCGCGATGTCGGTGTCCCGCAGGTTGATCTCCGCGGGTGAACCGGCGCCCTCGCAGATCACCGCATCGAACCGGCTGCGCAGGTCGGCCAGGCAGTCCGCGACGATGCCGGCCAGGTGCGCCTTGTACGGACGGTAGCCCAACGCGTCGACCTCGGCGACGGGCCGGCCCAGGACGACGAGCTGGCTGTGCCGGTCACCGCCGGGTTTGAGCAGCACCGGGTTCATCGCCGCCTCCGGCTCGACCCCGGCGGCGGCGGCCTGCATCGCCTGGGCGCGGCCGATCTCCGCGCCGTCCGCGGTCACCACCGAGTTCAACGCCATGTTCTGCGCCTTGAACGGCGCGACCCGGACACCTTCGCGGGCAAGCCAGCGGCACAGCCCGGCGGTGACCACGCTCTTGCCCGCGTCCGACGTCGTCCCGGCGACCAGCAGCGCTCCCCCGCTCACCGCCGGTCCTGCCGGGTCCGCCGGCGCAGACGTGCGGAGGTCCATGCCGGCCCCAGCGTCGACCGGGCCGTCGCCGTGGCCGCGGCGACACCGACTGACAGGAGCAGCGCACAGGCGCTGACCGCGGCGGAGAGGACCGCGGCCCGCTCCAGGTCGGCGGGTACGGCCGGCCGGCCGTACCCCATGACCGGCCGGTGCTCCACCCCGTGGTGGTAACGCAGCGTCCCGCCGAGCCGCAGCCCGAGCGCTCCGGCGAACGCCGCCTCCACCTGACCGGCGTTCGGGCTCGGATGACTGCGACCGTCGCGGCGCATCACCCAGTAGGCGTCGACGGACGAGCCGCCCACGACCGGTGCGCAGACGCAGGCCAGCAGCCCGGCGAGGCGTGACGGCAGGAGGTTCGCAAGATCGTCCAGGCGGGCCGAAGCCCAGCCGAAACGGGCGTGCCGGGTGCTGCGGTAGCCGACCATCGCATCCAGGGTGTTGATCGCCCGGTAGCCGAGCAGACCCGGTACACCGCCGAGGGCCCCCCACACCAGCGGCCCGACGACCGCGTCCGAGGTGTTCTCGGCAAGTGACTCCACCCCTGCGCGGGACAGACCGGCGCAGTCGAGGACGGCCGGGTCCCGACCGCACAGCGACGGCAGGCGGCTGCGGGCCGCGGCCAGGTCACCGCGGACGAGTTCGCTGCCGAGGTGGCGGCCATGACGGCGCAGGGACGTCCCGCCCAGCACCGTCCACGTTGCTGCCGCGGTCAGCGCCGCCGAGGTGGCGCCCTGGCAGCCGAGCCGGCGTCCGACCCTGGTCACACCGGATCGCACCAGGGCGCTTGCGGTGACGGTGCCGCCGGCGAGAGCGCAGGTGTAGGCCAGGCCGGCGGCCCGGCTGTCGCGATACAGCACCTGTTCGGTGTGGTTGGCGACAGTCCCGAAGGCGGCCACCGGGTGCATCCGCGCCGGGTCGGCGAGGGCGGCGTCGAGCGCGGCGCCGGCCAGCAGCCCGACAGCGCGAAACCATCCGGACATGGGAGTTCTCCCTGACGTGCGGGTGGGGTTGTGACCCATGCCGGCTCGGCGGCGTGGTCGGTGTTCAGCGTGGAAAGCCGCGGCGTTGCGACGGACCTCTGCCGGACGGGTGACGCCGGGTTCTGGAGCAGCGGGACGACCGGTCGATGTCAGGGGGGACTCCCACCGGCTTCCTCCGCGTCCATCATGTCCATCGGCTGGGCCCGGTGCATCGGCTGGGCATGATGAGCAGAACAGATCCCCCAGCTCCCGGTCAAGTACACCAACCCGCCGCCTCAATCTCTCTCGCCCGTGGACGACGACGAGGCCGCTTTTGTAACATCGAAAATGTTACAGTTTCCGTATGAGTACCCACGGCTACCCATTGGGCGAAGGTCCTTCCACCCGTTTGAGCCTGTCCCTCCCCCAGGGGACCGCTGACGCCGTACGCGAGATGATCGGTAAGCGCGAGTTCTCCGGCTTCGTCGCGGAGATGATCGAGGACCGTATCCGCCGAGAGCTCCTCGCCGAGGACATCCGTGTCTACCAGGAAGAACACAGCGAGTTCACGGACGACGAGCGGACCTGGGCGCATGAAGCGCTCACTGGTGAGGTCACGCAGCGACACGACGCTGCATGAGGCGTCCGGCCGCACCGGGGACCCTCGTCCTCGACTGCGCGGGATTGTCCGGCTTCATCGAACAGCAGCGAAGGGTCATGGCTGTCCTGAACGAGGCGCAGCGTCTGGAATGGAGGGTCAAGACCTGCGCTGCGACCATTATCGAAGCGACGCACCCCAAGGTAGATGCGGCGCGCACAACCTGGATCCTCTCCCGTGTCCAGGTGGAATCCGTCACCAAGGACGCTGCACGAGCTGCATCGGCGTTGCTGCGGGCCGCGAACCTGCACGGGCACAAGTACGCCATCGATGCCATGGTCGCGGAGATGGCGCTGCGCCAGCGAGGACCGGTAGTCCTGATCACATCCGACCCGGACGACATGGCCCGACTATGCGGCCCCAGCGTCCGCCTGATTCCGCTTTGACGATAGAAGCCGCGACCGGCCACGGCTGGCGCAGGAGCCGCACGACCTGGGCGGCGCCAAGCCCGAAGCGGTGATCGGGCGACAGCGTGAGCAGTGATAGCAGAGCGCTTGCTTCGGTTACACCCGCTGGGCAGCGGTGCATTTTCTTCATCGGGAGGTTAGGTGGATCAACATGAGCATCACCGCTACCGGGCCCGCTGCCACTGGGACGGTTCGACAGCCGCCGGCTACGAGGCGTACGACCGGGGCCATCGTGGCGAATGTCCGCCTGCGCCCGCAAGCGTCCAGCTCAGTGCGGACCCCGCCTTCCGCGGCTCGCCCGAGCATCCCAACCCCGAACAGCTCGTCCTGCTCGCGGCGTCATCCTGTCAGCTCCTGTCCTTCCTGGCCGTAGCCGCCCGCGCACGGGTAGACGTCCGCGGCTACTCCGACGACGCGGAGGCGGTCATGCCCCACGCGCCTCGGACGGGCCTGAGTCAGATCCTGCTGCGGCCGCGGATCGTGGTTGCCGGGGACGTCCCGCTCGAGCGGCTCCATCGCCTGGTGGAGCAGGCCCATCAGGAGTGCTACATCGCGAACAGCCTGCGTTGCGAGGTCAGCGTGCAGCCCACCTTCGTCCGGATGCCGGCCTACGCGTTCGGGGATTCGGGCCTTGCCGCCGAACGCCTCGCCCTGCTCGCGCAGGTCTTCGACACCCCGTCCCGCGCCTTGATCACGAAGGGGGCGCCCAGGGTGCCCCCGCTCGCGCTCGACCTCGGCTGCGGGCCGGGGCACAGCACCCGGATGCTCGCCGAGACATCGCAGGCGCGGCGCACGGTCGGGATCGACGCCTCTGTCGCGCATGTCGAGGCGGCTCGTGGTGTTGCGCCCGAGCTCGAGTTCGTCGTCCACGACCTGACCCGGACGCCCTTTCCCCTCGAAAACGCGGATGTGGCCTATGCCCGGTGGGTGCTGGCTCATCTGCCCGATCCCGTCGGCAGGGCGAGAAGCTGGCTCACCCAGCTTGCCCCGGGAGGGGTTCTGCTCCTGGAGGAAACCGAGCGGATCGAGACTACCGAACCGGTACTCATCCGATATCTGGCGTTGGCGCATGACGTCGTCGCCGCCCGTGGCGCGAGCCTGGAAGCCGGCCCGCTTCTTGCCGTGTTCGATCCATCTCCCGTGGGCGAGGTCGTGCGCAACGACGTCCGGGAGTGGCCGGTGGCCCTGCCGACCGCGGCGGCGTTGTTCGCGCTCAACCTGCGGGTGTGGGGCAGCGACCCGGCAATGCCGCTGGCCGCGGATGACGTGGCCTCCCTGCAGGCGGTGCTGGACGGTTTGGCCGCATCCGACGACCGGCGGGTCGTCACCTGGCATATCCGTCAGATGATCATGCGTTCTGCGATGTGATTGTGTAGCGCGACAGGTCGCGTCCGCGGAGATGGTCGGGAGCCTGGACGGTGATTGACAGGATGCGTGCCTTCTACGGGCTCTCGACCGCCGGGGATGGCGAAGCGGAGAAATGCCGATATCCCCAGTGGCGCGCGACCTGGACGAATTTTCATCGTCATTTTCATCGTCGACGAGCGCGGACAACATTGATCTCATACTGTCGATGCCGTGACATGCGTGCGTGACATGAGTGCGAGCAATCCTCGATAAGAGGACGACTCCGGAGACGACGGCTGTCGACTAACAAATCCATGACCGAACATCGTCGAATCATGAAACTGAGGGACTAAACGGTCGTGACAGCAGCTGTTTTCACCCTCAATTTTCTGATCGAACCAGGACGTGTGACCACCTGACTGGCGCGCCGGCGGGCTCAGGCGAAGCCGATCCGATGAGATCCGGAAGGCCCAGGTCCCCATTACCGACAGGTTCATAGCGAGATTCCCGGATTCGGGGCGCCGATGCGCCCGGTAGAAGCATCCAGCAGAAGGAACCCAGTATGAGTGAAATCACGCAGGCAGTTCCCGCGGCCGAGCTGTTCACCCCGGAATTCCGCCTCGACCCGTATCCGACGTATGCCCGGCTCAGGGAGAACTCGCCCGTCTGCCGGGTGCAGACACCCAGATTCGAGACCTGGCTCGTCACCCGGTATGCCGACGCCCGGGCGGTGCTGTCCGATCCTCGGCTGAGCAAGGACATCGACCGGGCCGGGGATCTCTACCTCCAGGTATTCGGTGAGAAATCGGTCGCGCTGAACAGGAACATGCTGAACGCGGACCCGCCGGAACACACCCGGCTGCGGCGCCTGGTGTCCCAGGCGTTCACCCCGCGCCGTATCGAGGCCCTGGCCCCCCGCGTCCAGCAGATCGTGGACCAGCTGCTGGACACGATAGTGCCCGCCGGCCGGGCCGAGCTGATAAGCGAGTTCGCCCTTCCGCTGCCTATGAACGTGATCTGTGAACTTCTCGGCGTCCCGGCCGAGGACCGCGAGCAGTTCTTCAGCGGCACACAGGTCATCCGGACTCAGGGCACGGCCGGGCGTAGCAACGAGGAGGACCGGGCGGCCATCCAGGAAGCGCAGCAGAACCTGTACAACTATCTCACCAAGCTGGTCGGGAACAAGCGTGACCAGCCCAGTGACGATCTGATCAGCGCGTTGATCGCGGCTCGTGACGACGGCGGCAAACTCTCCGAGGAGGAGCTGGTCTCGACCGCGTTCCTCCTGCTTTTCGCCGGTCACCAGACGACGGCCGACTTCATCGGAAACGCGGTCACCGCGCTGCTGACGAACCCGGACCAGCTCGACCTGATAACGAAGAATCCGGAGCTCCTGCCGGGCGCGATCGAGGAACTTCTCCGCTTCAACGGGTCGGTTCCGGTGGCGAGCTTCCGGTTGGCGACGGAGGATGTCGAGTACAGCGGGGTACGCATTCCGAAAGGCTCGATCGTCACCGTGGTCCTCAATGCGGCGAACCACGACCCCCGGCACTTCCCGGATCCCGACAGCCTGAAGGTCGACCGGACGGAGAACCCGCACATGGCCTTCGGGTACGGCGTCCACTACTGTCTGGGTGTGTCGTTGGCCCGGATGGAGGCGCGGACCGCTATCGGCACATTGTTGCGCAGGCTGCCCAACCTGACTCTCGAGGTGGCGCCAGAAGAACTCCGGTGGCTGCCCGCCGCTTCTTCCTTCCGGGGCCTCCTCGAGCTCCCGGTCCGGTTCGAACCGTCAGGTCGACCACAGCGCTGAGACGCTGACCCACGGAATGCCGGATTGGGCCGAAGAACACGCGACCATCATTTTTCGAGCGTTCGGAGGCCCCGAGGGGAACCCGGGTCGGGCGGGTCGGATAGTGGACGCGCTATATCGACATGAAGCTATATCGACATGGAGTAGGCGACGACCCCGCGGCGGACGGCGTCGAGAGCGGTGCGGGCGGTGCCCCGTACGGTCGAATCCGCCGGCGCGACCTGGGTGATCTGGTCGAGCAGGTCGATGAGCTGGCGCATCCAGCGGACGAAATCGCCGGCGGTGAGGTCCAGACCGGAGTCGGTCAGGACCTTCTCCAGCGAGCGTCCGGACGCCCAGCCGAAAGCCACCCAGGCGAATCCGGGCTCGGGCGGACGCAGGAAGTCCAACCCGTGGCCGGCCTCGACGTCGCGCAGCCGTCCGGCGAGGCGGGCCGTCGCTGCCAGCGCGTCCCGCAGCCCCGGATCACCAGGCATCTTCGGTGCCGTCGCCTCCTCACCGCGGGGTTCGTAGACGAGAGTGGAGACCGCCGCGGCAAGCGCGGCGGGTGACAGCCCCTCCCACACACCGGCGCGTAGGCATTCGGCAACGAGCAGGTCCTGCTCGGTGTAGACGCGGCCGAGCAGGGCGCCGACGGCGGTGACGGTGTCGCCCCGCAGGTAACCGAGTGTCTCCAGGGCGGTGCACACCCGGTCGAAGACCTTCGCGACCGTGTTCGTGCGGTTTTCGATGCGCCGCTGGAGAACATCGGTCTCCCTGCGCAGCTTCGCGTGACGGTCCACGACACGCAGGTGCGCATCCCGGTCCGGGCAGCCGTGCACGGGGTGGGCGCGCAGCTCGCGGCGCAGCCGGGCGAGGTCTGCGTCGTCCGCGGCAGCCGCCCGGACGCGGGCACGCCGCCCGGACTCGGGCGGGACGTCGACCTGGCGCAGGGACGACGCCAGGTCACGGCGGGACTGCGGCGAACGCGGGTTGAACGTCCGCGGTACCCGGAGGCGGCCCAGCGGTTCGACGGCCACCGGAAAGTCGACCGTGGACAGTCTGCGGACCTGTTTGTCCACGGTGAGGACGACCGGGCGCGGGCCGTCACCGTAACCGTTCACCCCGGGGTCGAGAACGACCGCGAGGCCGCTACGCCGGCCGGTCGGGACGCGCACGACATCACCGACGCGCAGCTTGGACAGCGACTCGAGCGCTTCGGCCCGGCGGCGGTTGGCGCCTTCCCGCGACAGTGCCGCCTCGCGGGCCCGGATCGCCTCCCGCAGGCGTGCGTACTGCGGGACCGAGCCCTGCTCGCATGCCAGACCGGCAGTCAGCTCGTCGAGCGCGCCGTTGTTGCGGCGGACCTGCCGGGCCAGACCGACGACCGCGCGGTCGGCCTGGAACTGTGCAAAGGACGACTCAAGAACACTCCGGGCCTCGGTCCGCCCGAGTCGCCCGACGAGATTGACGGCCATATTGTACGACGGACGAAACGACGACCGAAGCGGATATGTGCGGGTCGACGCGAGTCCCGCGAGGGCCACCGGGTCGAAACCGGACTGCCACAGCACGACCGCGTGTCCCTCGATATCGATGCCGCGCCGCCCGGCCCGTCCGGTGAGCTGGGTGTACTCCCCCGGGGTGATGTCGGCGCGGGTCTCGCCGTTGAACTTGCTCAGGCGTTCCAGGACGACCGTGCGTGCCGGCATGTTGATGCCGAGCGCGAGTGTCTCGGTGGCGAACACGGCACGTACAAGGCCGCGGACGAACAGTTCCTCGACCACTTCCTTGAACGTGGGCAGCATCCCGGCGTGGTGCGCGGCGATCCCGCGCTCAAGACCTTCCAGCCACTCCCAGTAGCCGAGGATGCGCAGATCGTCCGCGGGAATGCTGGCGGTACGGGAGCGCACATGCTCGCGGATGGCGTCCCGCTCGTCCGATGTGGTCAGTCGCAGGCCGGCATGCACGCAGGCGAGCACCGCGGCGTCGCAACCGGCCCGGCTGAACACAAAGGTGATCGCCGGCAGCAGCCCGGTACGGTCGAGCTGGTTGATGACGTCGGGCCGACTGGGGACCCAGGTCCGCCCGCGCGGTGGAGCGCCTGCCCCGCTCCGGCCGCGCGGCCGCTCCGGGCGCCTGCTCTCCTGCCGGGACAGGCGGATCAGATCCGGATTGATCCGGGGACGCGCCGAACCCGCGGTCGGACCGGCGCCGGGACCCACATCGGGAGCGGGCCTGGATCCGGCTCTGGAGGCGGCCCTGGGGCCGGCATCGCGGGGACGCACCGCGGTGAATGCCTCGACAGCCGCCGCGTCCGTCCCGGCGTGCAGGACGTCGTCCAGGGAGAGCGGACCACTGGCGACGAACAGATCGTGCAGCTCCCGGTCGGCCAGCACGTGTTGCCACAGCGGTACCGGACGGTGCTCGGTGACGACGACACGGGTATGCCCGCGGACGGTGACCAACCAGTCCGCGAACTCCTCCGCGTTACTCACCGTTGCGGACAGCGACACCAACCGGACGTGTTGCGGAAGATGAATGATCACTTCTTCCCACACGGCGCCACGCTGCCGGTCGGCAAGGTAGTGAACCTCGTCCATGACGACGAAGGCGAGGCGGTCGAGCCGCTCGCGTCCGGTCGGCTCCGCGTACAGCATGTTGCGCAGGACCTCGGTGGTCATGACGACCACCGGCGCGTCCGGGTTGCGGGAGATGTCACCGGTCAGCAGGCCGACCGCGTCGATCCCGTGACGGGCTACGAGGTCGGCGTACTTCTGGTTCGACAGCGCCTTGATCGGGGTCGTGTAGAAACAGCGTTGACCCCTGGTGAGCCCAAGGTGGGCCGCGAACTCGCCGACGATCGTCTTACCGGCTCCGGTGGGCGCCGCGACCAGGACGCCCTCGCCCGCGTCGAGAGCTGTGCACGCCTCGATCTGGAAGGGGTCGAGGCCGAACGGATAACCGCCCATGAAGTCGGCCAAAGCCGCGGGTATGGCCGTGGGGAGGGCCTCGGGGCCGGACGAGCCCGCGGGCGCGGTGGACACTTCGTCAGCCTACGCCCACGCCTTCGGCTCGTTGCCGGATGGATGTTCCGTTGGGCCCGGTGGGTTCGGGTGGATGTTCCTTCAGGTGATGTCGAGGTGGGCGGCGTTCGACAAGGAACCCGGGGCGCCGGCCGCACCGACAGCGGTCCCCACCGGGTCGGCGGACGCTGCGGACGTCGCCGGTTCCCCCGTCGCGGGATGCGGCAGGTCGTCGAAGTCCAACGGTGACGCCTCGTCGTCATCGAGGTTGGCGTAGGGCGAGGTGTCGCCGCGGCGGGCCTTGCGCTTGTCGTTGAACCAGCCGATCACGAGGGCGACCTCGTACAGCAGGATCATCGGCAGACCGAGGGCGATCATGGTGAACGGGTCCTGGCTCGGTGTCACGATCGCGGCGAAGACGAAGACGAGGAAGATCTCGGCACGCCGCCACGACCGCAGCTTGGCCGTGCTGACCACGCCCGCCAGGTTCAGCATCGCCACCAGCAGCGGAATCTCGAAGGACAGCCCGAACACGACCAGCATGGCGATGACGTAGCTCAGGTACTTGTTGACGTCGAGGATGCTGACGAGCCCGTCCCCGCTGAATCCGAGCAGGAGCTCCAGCCCCTTGCTCAGGGTCAGGTAGGCGAAGAAGCCGCCGAGGGCGAACAGAACCAGTGAGAAACCGACGAACGTCAGCGACCACCGGCGTTCGTGTCGGTGCAGACCCGGTGTGATGAACGACCACAGCTGGTAGAGCCAGACGGGCGCGGACACGACCGCTCCGGCGATCAGTGAGATCTTCAACCGGATCATGAAGGCGTCGAGGATGCCGAAGAAGGCCAACTGACACTGCCCGTCGACGCCGGACCGGATGTCCTTCGGCAGGGAGCAGTAGGGATCCTTGAGGAAGTTGAAGATGTGCGGTTCGAAGTAGAAACAGACTGCCGTGGCGACGGCGAGCGCGATGAGTGCTTTTGCCAGCCGGTTGCGCAGCTCCCGCAGGTGCTCGGTGAGCGACATCCGGCTGTCCTCGACCGTCCTGGTGCGGCGGAACTGCACCGCATGCGCTATCTGCTGCGGCGTGGGCAACCCGGGCACGGGCGGCTACTCCTGCTCGTGGAAAGGCGGTCGGTGGTCTTCGGCCGTGTCAGCGCCGGCTGGTGTCGCCCGTACCGGCGGACTGACCGTTGACCCCGACAGCGCCGGTCGACGCCGGCTGCGGGCTCACGGCCGGCTGGCCGGACTCGATCGGCTGCGGTGCCGCCTGCGCCTGTGCCTGCGCCGGAGCGGCCGAGGATGCGGCTGGGGCCTGTGCGTCCTGGCCGAGCCCCTTGGTCTCAGCCTTGAAGATCCGCAACGAACGCCCGAGCGAACGCGCGGCATCGGGCAGCTTCTTGGATCCGAACAGCAGGATGACGACGAACGCAATAATCAGAAGCTCGGGGGTACCGAGGTTGGGCATGGCATGCGTCCTTTGCTTCGGTGTCCGGTCCGTCGACCGGTGCGTGTTTGATGCTACGTCGGTCAGCCTTGCCTCGTCAGACGACGGTCCGATGTCCTGCGCATGACGGGCCTGCGACAGGTCAGGTCCACCTCAGGCCGCCGTACGGAAGCCGATGTTGCCAGCGGAGCTGTCCGGGGTGTTCGAACTCCGTGCGGCGACACGGTACCGGTTGCAGTACGACGCATGACACATGTGCGATCCACCGCGCATCACCTTGGCGTGACCGTCGGGCGGCCCCGTCGGATTCGTGCGCGGTCCGGTCGCGTGGAACGTGGAACTGAACCAGTCGGCGCACCATTCCCAGACGTTACCGACAACATTGTAGAGGCCGTAGCCGTTGGGCCGGTACGACTTCACCGGGGCAGTGCCGATGTACCCGTCCTCACCGGTGTCGAGGTTCGGGAAGTCGCCCTGCCAGATGTTGCACCGGTGCCGCCCACCGGGCGTCAGCTCGTCCCCCCACGGGTAGCGGCGCTGTTCCAGCCGGCCCCGCGCGGCATACTCCCACTCGGCTTCGGTGGGTAGCCGGACGCCGGCCCAGGCGCAGTACGCCTGCGCGTCGTTCCACGAGACGTGCACGACGGGATGATTCTGCCGGGAGATGACGGACGAGCCCGGCCCCTCGGGGTGCTTCCAGACCGCTCCGGACACCGCACGCCACCAGGGAGTGGCGTGTACGGCCGGTGAGGCCCGGTTGAGATCCTCGGACAGGAAACCCTCGAAGACGAAGGAGAAGTCGTATCGTTCGGCGTCGGTGACGTACCCGGTCGCGTTGACGAACGTGGCGAACTGGGCGTTGGTCACCGTGGTGGGTTCAATCGAGAACGAGTTCAGCTCGATTTCCCGGACCGGGCCCTCACCGTCGGCACGATAACCCTCGTCATCCTCGGTGCCCATCAGGAAGCGTCCGCCGGGAAGCTGGACCATACGCCTGGTCCGGGGTACGGACGAGCGTACAGGTGCGATGGTCCCGATGCCGACGGGATCGCGGCCAGGGGTGCAGCAGGAACCGGACATGAAATCTCTCTTTGTTCGACCGGGACGGTGGTCCGCCCGTGTGCGGGGCGGACCACCACCTTGCAGTTGTTCGAGCGTCGCAGTTGTTCGGGCGTCAGCTCGTGCGATCGGCGGCGAGCTGGGCAGCCAGAGACGGGATGCCCAGGGCCTGCTCCTGCGCCGGGGTTGCGTTGTACAGCTTGTTCACCAACTGGTAAGGGTCGTTGACCAGGTCGTAGTACTCCCGGAACAGCACCTGCCCGGTGCCGGCCTCCTGGCCGTTCGCGTCGGTGTGCAGGTCGTAGTACTCGACGTACTGCTTGGTGGTGCTGACGTAGGAGGCCCAGGTGGGCACACCGCCCGTGCCGGTGCCCTGCTTCCACCACTCGGTCAGTATGTGGTCGCGGCTGTACGCGGAGAGCAGGGAGTGGCCGTTCTGCGGCGTGGTCGGGGTGATCCCGGCCGCGTCGAGAATGGTCGGCGCAATGTCGATGTTGCCGACGATGCGGTTGTCGACCGTGCCCGCGCCCAGTCCTCCGCCCGGCCAGGACAGGTAGAACGGCACCTCGTGAGCGGGCGTGTAGGGCGTCGACTTGGCGAGGCGGCCGTGGTCGGCCCAGAGGTAGCCGTTGTCCGGGATGTAGATGACCAGTGTGTTGCTCAGCTGGCCGAGGGCGACCAGCTTGTCCTTGAACGCCTGCACCGCGTCGTCGACGGACAACAGGGTCCGCAACTGCCGCTCACGCACCGCCTGGCCGTCGGCGAGGGTGTTGGTCGAGTTCTGGATGTAGGCCGGCTTGTCGCTCTTGTCGGTCTCGAAGACCGACGGACGTCCGTTCCACGTCGGCACGACCGTGTCGGCGTACTGGGCGGCGGGGGTGTTGGGCTCGTGCGGGGCATATGGAGCCACGTAGGCGAACCACGGCCGGGTGTCGGTGGCGGCCTTGTCCAGGAAGCTCAGCGTCCTGTTCTTGATGACGTTGGTGGTGTACCCGTTGATCGTCTGGACGGTGCCGTTGACGTTGTAGGTGCCGTTGTTGTAGCTCGGCTGCAGCAGCGCCCACTCCTCGAAGTGCGGCGGATTGTCGTTGATGTTCCAGGCGTTGAGGTACTTGCCGAACAGCCCGGTGCGGTAGCCCGCCTGCTTGAGGTAGCGCTGCACGGTGGTGTTCTGGTTCAGGTTGTAGGGGTGCCCGTTGTCCCGCACGCCGTGGTTGTGCGCGTAGCGACCCGAGAAGATCGACGACCGCGAGGGCGCGCACAACGGCGTGGTGGAGTGGGCGTTGGTGAACCGCACACCCTGCCCGGCGACCCAGTTCAGGATCTTCTGTGTCGCCCACTGGGTTTCCTTGGGCTGGTCGTCACTGACGATGACCAGGATGTTCGGCCGGGTCGCCGCGGACGCCGGCTGGACGAAGCCCGGGAGCACCGACAGGCCGGTCGCCGCGGCCGCCGTGGCGGTCGCCGCCAACGAGCCCGCGAGAAAGCCCCGGCGGCTGGCCCCTTCCTGTTGTTCCTGCTCCTGTTCTTCGTTCACCTGGTTTTCCTTACTCACTCCGGTGCCCTCCTTCGATTTTTGTGGCCGCCGGCCCGGTGGTTTTTGGAACTCCGGCGGCACAGGAATGCAGCGGTGGTTACGCCGCCCTCGGCCCGGCGTTCACCGTCCGTGCGGTGGACACCGCACGGACGGTGAACGCGAAAAATGAAAGAGAATCATCAGCGGCCGGTACGAAACCCCGCCCGGACGTCGGACCGGGTTTTAGAGCGACTGAGGACGCCGACGTTCGACGGCCGCTCGTATTGTGTTCGAAAAGTCAGCTCGTGCGGTCGGCGGCGAGCTGGGAGGCCAGGGCCGGGATGCCCAGGGCCTGTTCCTGTGCCGGGGTTGCGTTGTAGAGCTTGTTCACCAGCTGATACGGGTCGTTGACCAGGTCGTAGTACTCCCGGAACGCCACCGTTCCGGTGCCGACCGGCAGACCGTTGGTATCGGTGTGGAGGTGATAGTACTCGGTGTACTGCTTGGTCGTGCTGACATAGGACGACCAGGTGTGCGGGCTTCCCGCGGTGTGGCTGCCCTGCTCCCACCATTCGACCAGCAGATGGTCGCGATTGTAGGTGGACAACAACGAATGGCCGTTCTGCGGCGTGTTGGGGGTGATCCCGGCGGCGTCGAGAATGGTCGGCGCGATGTCGATGTTGGCGACGATACGGTTGTCGGCCGTTCCGGCGCCCAGCCCGCCCGCGGGCCAGGACAGGTAGAACGGCACCTCGATGGACGGCAGGTAAGGCACCGACTTCTTGGTCCAGCCGTGGTCGGCCCAGGTGAATCCGTTGTCGCCGATGTAGATGACGAGCGTGTTGTCGAGCTGCCCGGTGGCGACCAGCTTGTCATGGATCGCCTGCACCGAGTCATCCACCGACAACAGGGTACGGAACTGGGCCTCCCGTGTCGCCCGGCCGTCGGCCAGCGTCGCGTTCGCACTCTGGATGTAGTCCGGTTTGTCACTCTTGTCGGTCTCGAAGACCGACGGACGGCCGTCCCAGGTCGGTACGACCGTGTTGGCGTACTGGGGCTCCGGGGTGTTGGGTCCGTGCGGGGCCTTGGGAGCGATGTAGAGGAACCACGGCCGGGTGTCGGTCGTGCCATTCTGGATGAAGCCCTTGGCGAAGTCCCTGATGACGTGGGTGCTGTAGCCCGAGATCGTCTGGATCGTGCCGTTGACGTTGTACTGGCCGTCGTTGTAGACAACCGGGTCCAGCAGGGCGAAGTCCTCGAAGTGCGGCGGGGCGTCGGCGACGTTCCAGGCGTTGAGGTACTTGCCGAAGAACCCGGTGCGGTAGCCCGCCTGCTTGAGGTAGCGCTGGACGGTGGTGTTCTGGTTCAGGTTGTAGGGGTGCCCGTTGTCCAGGACACCGTGGTTGTGCGCGTAGCGACCCGAGAAGATCGACGACCGCGAGGGTGCGCACAACGGCGTGGTGACATGGCCGTTGTTGAACTCCACGCCCTGGGCCACAAGCCAGTTACGGATCTTCTGGGTTGCCCAGTTGGTCTGCTTGGGCTGGTCGTCGGTGACGATGACCAGGATATTCGGGCGAGTGGCCGCGGACGCCGGCTGGACGAGGCCCGGCAGCGCCGACAAGCCGGTCGTCGCGGCCGCCGTGGCGGCTGCCAACGAGCCCGCGAGAAAACCACGGCGACTGGCCTGTCCTTGTTCCTCGTCCCCCGGATGTTCCTCACTCACTCCAGTGCCCTCCTTTGTTTTCTGAGCCGTCGGAGACGCGGATGAAAGCATGCTCGCGCCGCCTTCGGCTGCCGGGTGCTCCCCGCCCATGTGGTCGGGGATTCGGTCATGAGGCAGGCGCGTACAAGCGCGGTCGCGACATGACCGATGAACCTGTTTCGCCATCCGGCCGGGTGCGCGCCCGACCGGACATGCGAATATTCCGGGCCGCACGAAAAGATGCCGGACAGGCACCATTGCACGGTTACGGATGAGAAAAGGAAATCCGGAGAACGGCGTACCCGCACGGTGGGAACGCCGAGATCATCCGGCGAAAAAGGTGGACAGCCAAAAAATCAGCGCCTGACAGTGGGCGTGGCTTCGGCGGTCAGGGGAGAACGGGCAAACACAGCGCGCTCGCCTTACGCCCGTAGTCGACGTGCAGGCAGGCTATGAGGATCTCGCCCCGCTTCACAGGAGCAACAATAGAAGAAGATCCGCAACACGGTCAATGTACTTGTGGCAGAAACTGTCGATTACTTTGCGCCATCGAACCAAGATCTACAATAGGTGGACCGTCCACCGGACGCGCGCAGCTCGGGCCGGGCCGGTACGAAACGCTGATTCCCGTGGGGCGCCAGAGGGCCGAAGACTGCGCGATCATGTTCTTTCCGCGCTCGGGGTTCCCACCGGATCCGGGAGATCCGGAAGCCGATCCGGGAAGCTCGTAAGGCCCGCCGGCCCCGGCGTGTTCCTGGGGCCGGAGGGCCTTACGAGCATGCCAAGCCCGGTCCGTCAGGCCGGGATCCGTTCGTTCAGCCGCGCGGTCACCTCGGCGGCGTCCAGCCGCGCGGCGAGCGTCGCGGTTTCCTCGGTGAGCGTGGACAGCCGGCCACGTAGCTCGGCGGCCTCGTGGTTGACCTGCCGCACCTTCCCCCATACCCGCAACGCCAACGTACCGAGCAGGGCGAACGTCAGCAGGACGAGACCGAGGTCGAGGAGGAGCCAGCGCATGAGATCAACCTACCCGGCTGGCGGGCCCACCGTTTGCGGGCAGGGTCCGTACACGGATGGACGGGAGAAAGCAGCCACGCTGGATCGATGGGAGGATCCACGACCGTTGCCGGGGCTGCGCGGAAGCCTACCTCCGACCGCTGTACGCGACGGCTACCCGTGCCCGTCGCGGCCGTAGGCTGACAGCGCTCGCGCGGCGGCGTCGTGCATGCTCGCGACGACGTCCGCGGGTTCCACCACCCTGGCCTGGTCGCCGAGGCCGAGCACCAGCCTGCGCAGCCAGCCCGTCTCCCACACCCGCAACTCCACCAGCAGGAGCCCGCCGTCGAGCTCCCGGCGGGACTCGACCGGGTAGTAGTCGGCGACCCAGCGCGCGGCCGGATGCAGCTCGAGCACGACGAGCATCTCCTCCGGCCCGGGCTGGAACAACCCGTCGGTGTCCCGCGGGCGCGCCTCGGGCGGCGGCGCGGCGGGTATGTCGAGGACCGTGACGCCGTCCGGGCCGTCGATGCGGTCGAGCCGGAAGAGCCGGACCGCCTTCGACCGGTGGCACCAGCCCTCCAGATACCAGCGGCCGTCCCGGGTCAGCACCCGGATCGGGTCGACGTCACGTTCGGTCAGTTCGTCACGGGACCAGACCAGGTAGCGCAGGTGCAGCCGCCGGCCGCGGGTCACCGCGTCCTGGACGACCCGCAGGACCTCGTCCTGGGCGTCGAGCTCGACCCTGACCCGCTCGGACGGCAGGGTGCCGACGGCATCCTCCAGCTTGCCCAGCGCCCGGTCGAGCGCGTCGCGGGCGGACAGCCCCGGCACGTCGGCGAGCGTCCGGGCCGCGACGACCAGCGCCATGGCCTCGTCCGCGGACAGTTTGAGCGGACGGTCCAGGGTCTGGGGGTCGAGGACGGTGATCTGGTCCGCGGAGTAGCTCAGGTCGATCAGATCCCCGGGCGCGCCACCCGGCAGGCCGCAGACGAACAGCAGATCCAGGTCGTCCCGCAGCTGGCGGACAGTGATCCTAAAGGTTGCGGCCGCATCGTCGAGGCACACCCCCGGATGGGCGCGCAGCCACGGCACCAGGGCGAGCAGGCGGCTGAGACGGTCGGTGGAGGAGGAGGGCGCTGGCGGGCTCACGGCACCACGCTCCCCGGAACCGCCGCTGCCCCGGCCGACGGAGCTACCGGCGGGATTACCGGGTTCTCGGGCTGAGAGACTGCCGGGTCTGCGCCCCGGAGAACTGCCCGGATCGAGGCCCCGGCCGGTGGGGCTACCGGGTCCTCGATCCGGAGGACTGCTTGACCCCCGGATTGGCCCCTGGACTTCGCCACCATACGCACCGGGCCGGCATCGGCATGTACCCGGGCGGCATCGGCCAGCCGGCGCAGCACCTCGTTGCGCAGCTGCGGTGGTTGTTCCACCAGCACGTCATCGCCGTAGCCAGCCACCCATCTGGCCAGCTGTTCGGTGTCGGAGTAGTCGATCTCCACAAGATCCATCCCGACCGCCGCGGACCCGGACGGGCTCTCGGCCGCCCCCGGTACGGAGTCGGACCGATGGTCAGCCGTCCCCCACACGGAGCCGGGCCGTCTCTCGGGCGCCCCCGGCGTGGAGTCCGGCTGGCTGTCGGTCTCTCCCTGCGCGAAACGGCGCGGGCTGGAGAGCACCCGCGCGTGCCGGCGCAGGGCGTGGCCGGTCCCCGGGCGGACCCGCAGGACGGCGGTACGGGTGTGATCAGGCGGTGCTGACGCGGACACCAGCGCCCGCAGGTCGACGCCGTCGGGAATGCGGACCGCGCCTGGCGGCCCGACCGCACGCACCGCACCGGTCACCCGCGACAGGCGGAAGACCCGGGCGGCCTGTCGATCACAGTCGTGACCGGCCAGGTACCAGCGCCCCCGCCACGAGACCACGCCCCACGGTTCGACGTGGCGTTCGCGGGGTTCGGTCTCCTCCGGTTTGCGGTAGGGGAATCGGACGGCCTGCCCGACCTGCACGGCGGCGAGGCAGGGTGCGAACGCGGGCTCCGTGGTGGCGACCCGGGGCTCCAGACCGTCCGGACCGGGCAGGGTGCGGATGCCGCCGGCCGCGAGCTTGCGCAGCGCGCTGGCGGACGCGTCCGCCAGCGCCGTGCTGGACCACAGCTGCGCGGCGAGCCCGAGGGCGGCGGCCTCGTCCGGGTCGAGGGAGATCTCCGGTAGCGCATAGTCGCTGCGCCGGATGCGGTAGCCGACCTCGTCGCTCCAGAACGAGTCCGACCCGGTCTCCAGGGGGATGCCGATGTCGCGCAGGTACTGCTTGTCCCGCTCGAACATGCGGCGGAACGCCTCCTGCTCGTCAGCGGTGCTGCCCGGGGCGTAACCCTCCACAAGCTCGCCGATTTCGGCCACGGAGAGAAACCGCGATGTGGCCATCAGGCACATCGTCAGGTTCAGTAGCCGTTCCAACCGACGACGGGACACCGTACGAGGCTAGAACACGACTCTTGGATCTTCAGCGGCGCCTGTGGCGACAACCGGTACGGTGCCAGCCAGCCGCCGTCCGGACCGTCGACAGCCGCCGTCCGGACGACAAGCAGCTCGCGTCCGGACGCAGGTCAGCGGTCTGCCGCCTGGACGCCGAGGAGGTCGACGACGAAGACCAGGGTGTCATCGGCGGCGATCACGGGCGGCTGCCCGCCCTGCGGACCGTAGCCGAGGTCGGGCGGAATCACGATCTCGCGCCGTCCACCGACCTTCATCCCGGCGATGCCCTGCTGGAAGCCGGGGATGACCCTGTCCAGCGGGAAGGGGACCGGCTGCCCACTCTGCCAGCTCGAGTCGAACTCCTTGCCGCCAGCCCACAACGCACCGACGTACTGGACCAACACGGTGCTGGTCCGCGCCGCGGCCGCTCCGGTACCGACCACGAGGTCCCGGGTCACCAGGGTCGCCGGAGGTGTGCCGGTCCCGGCGGCGATCGTCGGCTTGGTCGACAGGTCGCTCGCGCCCGTCACCGCGGGCACCTGCGCGCTCCCGGCCGGGGGCGCGAGGGTGTCGTCCGCGCGCACCGGCGCGGCCTTGGTCCCGTCGGGCGCGGTGGAGCCGCTGCAGGCGGCAAGCGCGGCAATCATCGAACCGAGCAGGACGGCGGAGAGCAGAGCGGAGCGGACACCCCTGCCGGGGCGTGGGACGACGGTCACAGGTAGGTGGTCCTCACATGCTGGCGATGAGTTTGTCGACCCGGTCGTCGACGGAACGGAACGGATCCTTGCACAACACCGTGCGCTGGGCCTGATCGTTGAGCTTGAGGTGCACCCAGTCGACGGTGAAGTCACGCCGCTTCTCCTGGGCTCGTTTGATGAACTCGCCCCGCAGCCGGGCCCGGGTGGTCTGCGGCGGGACGGACTTCGCCTCGAAGATATCGAGGTCGCGGCTGACCCGTTCCACCAGCCCGGCCCGTTCCATCCGGTAGTACAGGCCCCGGTGGCGGTGGATGTCGTGATACTTCAGGTCGATCTCGGCTACGCGAGGTGAAGCCAACGACAGACCGTGCCGGTGCCGGAACCGGTCGATCAGCACGTACTTGGTCACCCAGTCGATCTCGCGGGCGACCAGTTCCAGGTCCTCGGTCTCGATCGCGAGCAATGTCCGTCCCCACAGGTCCAGGACGCGTTTGGCGACCGCGTCCCCGCCGCGGCGCTCGACGAACTCCTGCGCCTTGGTGAAGTACTCACGCTGGATCTCCAGCGCGCTCGCCTCGCGCCCGTTCGCCAGTTTGATCTTTCGCTGGCAGGTCATGTCGTGGCTGACCTCGCGGATCGCCCGGATGGGGTTTTCCAGTGACATGTCCCGCAGCACCACGCCAGCCTCGATCATGCGCAGGACGAGGTCGGTAGAGCCGATCTTGAGCAGCGTCGTGGTCTCACTCATGTTCGAGTCACCGACGATCACGTGCAGGCGCCGGAAACGCTCGGCGTCGGCGTGCGGCTCGTCCCGGGTGTTGATGATCGGACGGGACCTGGTGGTCGCCGATGACACCGACTCCCAGATGTGCTCGGCGCGCTGCGAGATGCAGTACACCGCCCCGCGGGGGGTCTGCAGGACCTTGCCCGCCCCGCACAGGATCTGCCTGCTGACCAGGAACGGCACCAGGATGTCGGCGAGCCGGCTGAACTCGCCGTGCCGTCCCACCAGGTAGTTCTCGTGGCAGCCGTAGCTGTTGCCGGCCGAGTCGGTGTTGTTCTTGAACAGGTGGATGTCGCCGGCGATCCCCTCCTCACGCAGCCGTCTTTCCGCCTCGACCAGCAGCCCCTCCAGGATGCGCTCGCCGGCCTTGTCATGGGTGACGAGATCGGGAACGGAGTCGCACTCGGGGGTGGCGTACTCCGGATGGCTGCCCACGTCGAGATAGAGCCGGGCACCGTTCTTCAGGAAGACATTGCTGCTACGGCCCCAGGAGACAACCCGGCGGAACAGGTAGCGCGCCACCTCGTCCGGGGACAGCCTGCGCTGGCCGCGGAAGACACAGGTGACCCCGTACTCGTTCTCCAGGCCAAAGATGCGGCGATCCACACTGACGACCCTATGCTTCACGCCCGCCGCGGTGTGGACGGACGCTCCTACCCGCCCCGGCCGCGGTCCCACCGGGCCTCCGGTCACCGCTGTACGGTTGCACGTGGTAGCGGACCGGATGCGCTTATCCGTGTCCGGTACCGTTCGCACCGGGATCCGCGTAGTGATACGGAGACTCGACCCCCCCGGCAACGCGCGAAAAGCATGTATTGCGCCGCCTTCGGTCCTCTGGGAAGGACGACCAGCATGACGTTGAAACCCGAGCATCCCGGGGTCGTCGCAACCGTGGGTGGCACCACCCCGGCCACGGTTGTCGCACCGCGCACGGACGAGCCGATCCGCGGCGGGGTGATCCTGCTCCAGGACGCGCGGGGGATCACGCCCTACCTGGTGTCGGTCTGCGCGCGCCTGGCGGACGCCGGCTGGCTCACGGTCGCGCCGCATCTCTACCACCGGGACGGGATCATCGAGGTCGACCCGGCCGGCAGCTGGTCGTCCGCTCCGCAGCAGATGGGCACCCTGACCGCTGCCGGCATCACCACGGACGTCGACGCCGGCCTCGCCCACCTCGCCGACGCCGGCTTCGGCCTCGAGCGGACCGCGGTGATCGGGTTTTGTATGGGCGGGACCGCGGCGCTGTTCACCGCTACCCGCCATGCCGTGGGTGCGGCCGTGTCGTTCTACGGCGGCGGTGTGAACACGCCGTACTGGGACGGCGTGCCACCGCTGGTGGAGCTCGCGCCGGCGCTGCGCGCGCCGTGGCTCGGCCTGTACGGCGAGGAGGACGTACTGATCAGCGTTGACGAGATCAACGCGTTGCGGGCCGCTGCGGGCACCGCCGCGGCACCGACCGAGCTGATCAGCTACCCCGGCGCCGGGCACGCCTTCCACAGCGACGACCGCGCCGAGATTCACCGGCCGGCGGCAGCCGAGGACGCCTGGAACCGCACGCTCGCCTGGCTGCACACCCACGTGGCTTCCGCCTGAACCAGCCGCCATCCCCCGGGCCTCCGGCGGCGCGCAGGGAACAGTTTCGCGCCGCCTTCGGCCGCAGGAAGGGGAACCGGCCGCCGGTCAGGTCGTGGCTTCGGCGGTTTCGGCCAGCAGCGAGTCCAGCTGCGAGCCGGGTATGCGCTTGAACAGCCGACGGTTACGGGTGCGGTCGAGCATGGCAACCTCAAGATTGGCCGATGACAGGACGCGGTCGCCGTTGCTGCCCGGTGGCGTGCCGGCTCGCAGCGCGTTCGCGGCGACCCGCAGAGCCGTGGCAAGTGGCTGTGAGTCGGCGTGGTGTTCCTTCAGGGAGATGGCCACCTGTTCGGACTGCCCACCGATGGCCACGAACCCGCGTTCGTCGGCGATCGACCCGTCGTAGGTGAGCCGGTAGATCTGGTCGGACCCGGCATCCTCGCCGACCTCCGCAACGACGATCTCCACCTCGTACGGCTTGATGCTGTCGGTGAAGATCGTGCCGAGGGTCTGGGCGTAGAAGTTGGCCAGCGCCCGCCCGGTCACGTCACGGCGGTCGTACATGTATCCGCGGACGTCCATCATGCGCACGCCCGCCGTCCGCAGGTTCTCGAACTCGTTGTACTTGCCGACCGCCGCGAAGGCGACGCGGTCGTAGATCTCACTGATCTTGTGCAGGGTGGACGACGGGTTCTCGGCCACGAACAGGATGCCGTCGGAGTAACTGCGCACGACCACACTGCGGCCGCGCGCGATCCCCTTACGGGCGTACTCGGACCTGTCCCGGACCTGTTGCTCCGGACTGGCATAGCCGAAGGGCATGGTCATGTCAGCCTCCCGGGTTCGTCATGCGGTCGGTGACGACGGCTTCGACGATGGTGCCCACCTCGTCGTCGGCGAAGCGACGGAAGCCGTCCTCCGTCACCGAGGCGACCACCGGGTAAATGCGGCGGGTCAGGTCCGGACCGCCGGTCGCCGAGTCGTCGTCGGCGGCGTCGTAGAGCGCGTCCACGCAGACCCGTACGGCCCCGTCCCGGGTGAGGTCCGGCCGGACCTTCTTCTTCAGCGCGCCGCGGGCGAAGACGGAACCGGAACCGATGGCCTGGAAGCCGCTTTCCTCGGCCCGGGAACCGGTGATGTCATAGGAGAAGATCCGTCCCCTGCCGGCGTCGAGGTCATAGCCCGCATACAGCGGAACGACCGCGAGCCCCTGCAATGCCATGCCGAGGTTGTTCTTAATCATGAAGGACAGCCGGTTGGCCTTGGCGTGCAGGCTGAGGGTGGAACCCTCGATCTTCTCGTAGTGCTCGAGCTCGACCTGGAACAGGCGGACGAGATCCGCGCCGATCCCGGCCGTGCCCGCGTACCCGACGCAGGAGTACTCGTCGGCGTGGAACACCTTCTCGACGTCCCGCTGCGCAATCACGTTCCCCATGGTCGCGCGACGGTCACCGGCCATGATCACGCCGCCGGGGTACGTCACCGCCACGATCGTCGTGCCATGAGCCACCTCGGTGACGGCGACCGGCAGACTGCCGCGTGCGCCTGGCAGCAGCTCGGGCGCGGCCATGGCCAGAAACTCGGTGAACGACGACGTTCCCGGTGTCATGAACACAGACGGTAGACGCCCGGCGACTCCCGCTGGATCAGCCACAAATCCCCCTTCAGATAGTCGATGAGTCGGGTGAGCAGTACCAGGTCGTCGGTGAGGTCCCCGAGACCCGTGTTGCAGCTGACGCACACAATGTCACTCTCGTCCTGCGCCGCCGATGCCGGGGCCGGCCTACCAGCGATTTCGCCCTGGGCCACGCACGGCTGCGACTGAGGTGGCCGTGCTTCACCCCGCTAGCCGACAGTCGGCTGCGGGTCGAACACACGCGTCCCCTGCTCGTCGGCAGGCTCCGCCGCGTCCCACCCTGTGGCATCGGTATCCCGCCCGGTTTCCCGACCGCGGCCCCGGTATTTCTGCACAGCTTTCTCCGGGCGGTCGGCAGGATTATCTACTCACCCCCTTTCTGGACGTAGCCCTTGACGAACTCCTCCGCGTTCTCCTCGAGCACGTCGTCGATTTCGTCGAGCAGGGAGTCGACGTCCTCGGACAGCTTCTCGTGCCTTTCCTTGATGTCGTTGGCGCCGGACTCCTCGACCTCGACATCGTCGGTCTGGTCCGTCCGCCGGCCCGCGCGCTGCTGACCGCCGCCAGTGTCCTTCGTGGCCATGAGACCCTCCTTCGATCGTCTGGAGCGACACTATCTCCGGGCCCGGGCATCCTGAGGCGTTCCTCGCGGCCCGCAGCCGACCTCACCACGCCGCTGCGGTGACCTCGAGCCCGGGTCGCCATGAGCACCTGGGCCTCCGGCAGCGCGAGAGAACATGATCGCGCTGCCTTTGGCCCTCGGAGGACCACTCCATCACGATCCGGCCGGCGCGTCGCGGCGTCCGCCCACGGCGCAATGCACGGACAGTCCCGGCTCGGCCACCCACCAAGAGCTGCGAGCAGGGGTCGGACGTCGACGGTGGAGCCCGTCCAGGGTTCCCGTACAGGCATCCAGCCCCTGTACGTCCCCGCAGACAGCCGTCCGGCGGACGGCCACGAGTTGCCCGCGGGCCGTGAGCCCGCGGACAGACAGCGGACCACAGGCCGGGTGGGTGGGCCAGGGGCGGGCCGGAACCCGGTAGGCCTGCCGCTCTACCTGCCCGACCGACCTACCTGGCCCGTGTCCACCGGCCTGTCGGTCAGCCTCCGGCGAGCGCGTCCACGAGGTCCAGCGCGGTCGGGCACCGGGCGAGCAGCTCGCCCACGTGCGCCCGGGTCCCGCGCAGCGGCTCCAGGGTCGGTACCCGCTGCAGGGAGTCGCGGCCGATGTCGAAGATGACCGAGTCCCAGGAGGCGGCGGCCACCTGCTGCGGGTACAGCGCCAGGCAGCGACCCCGGAAGAACGCCCGGGTGTCGTGCGGCGGCTCGGTCATGGCCTGGACGATCTCGTCCTCGGCGAGCAGCAGGTCGATCCGCCCGCGCTCCACCAGGCGGTTGTACAGGCCACGCTCGGCTCGCACGTCGGAATACTGCAGGTCGACCAGCTGGAGGCGGGGAGCGTCCCAGCCCACCCCGTCCCGCGCCCGGTAGCCCTCGAGGATGGCGAGTTTGGCGACCCAGTCCAGTTCCCGGGAGCACGTCATCGGGTCGTCCTCAAGACGCACCAGGACCGACTCCCAGCGGGAGAGCACGTCCGCGGTCTGCGGGTCCGGATCGGTGCCGAAACGGTCCTCGACGTACTTGCGGGCCTGCTCGAGGTACTCCATCTGCAGCTGGACGGCGGTCATCTTCCGGCCGTCGGCGAGGGGCAGCAGGTGTCGCAGGGACGGGTCGTGGGAGACCGCCCGCAGGTTGCTCACCGGATTGTCGACGCTGAGGTCGACGTCGAGCCAGGAGTCCTCGATCATTGCGAGCACGAGCGAGGTGGTCCCGACCTTGAGGTAGGTCGAGATCTCGCTCATGTTCGCGTCACCGATGATCACATGGAGCCGGCGGTACTTCTCCGGGTCCGCGTGCGGCTCGTCCCGGGTGTTGATGATCGGACGCTTGAGGGTCGTCTCCAGACCGACCTCGACCTCGAAGAAGTCGGCCCGCTGGCTGAGCTGGAAGCCGGCCTCCCGGCCGTCCACCCCGATACCGACCCGGCCGGCGCCGCAGACGACCTGCCGGGAGACGAAGAACGGGATGAGATGGCGGACGATGTCGCCGAACGGCGTGGACCGGGCCATGAGGTAGTTCTCGTGGCAACCGTAGGAGACGCCCTTGTTGTCCGTGTTGTTCTTGTACAGGTGTACCGGCATGGTGCCCGGCACGGACAGCGCCCTGCGGGCGGCCTCGGCCATCACCCGCTCCCCCGCCTTGTCCCACAGCACCACGTCGCGAGGATTGGTCACCTCGGGCGTGGAGTACTCCGGGTGGGCGTGGTCGACGTAGAGACGTGCACCGTTGGTGAGGATGACGTTGGCCAGCCCCAGATCGTCCTCGTTGGCTGGCGCGGACGGATCGACCACCGGTTCGCGGGGAAGCTCGAAGCCCCGCGCGTCGCGCAGCGGTGATTCCTCCTCGAAATCCCACCGAGCCCGGCTGCCGCCGGTCGCCTGTCGGTTGGCGTAGGAGTTGACCACCAGCGACGAGGCAAGCATCTGGTTGGTGGTTGGCTGACCGGGCACCGAGACGCCGTACTCAGTCTCGGCTCCCATGATCCGGCGAACGCTCACACTGCCAGCGTAGGTGCTTTGAGCTCCCGCCGAGACCTGGACCGGATGGGTGACCCTCGGTGACTGCCTGACAAATACCCGGAAACACGGACCAATCATCCCATCGATTGGGCCGTCGGTTGGGCGTTGGGGCTGCGCCGGAGACATTCCGGGTCGGCGAGCGGACATCGTCGGCGACGAGTAGACGTCGTCAGCGGACGGGTGTCGGCCAGTGAGCGGGTGCCGCCGGCGGACGGGCGGTCGGCACCCAGCCGGGCCCGCAGCCGGCTCATCGGCTCCGCCGACGGCCGGGAAACCTCGGTCCGGACGCGTGCCCGCCTCAGCAGCGAGGGCGGGAGGGC
>NZ_CAAAFR010000093.1:0-2332 GCF_900634745.1 Protofrankia symbiont of Coriaria ruscifolia | reverse complement strand
CCACGTCAACAACACTATTCAGCAACAATCGACACTAGTGTCTCGTGATTCTGCTTCACTTACTCGATCGAAGGTTCTGATCAAGCCCGCGACCAGCGTAGATGACTTAGAGTAACGTAAATTGTCCAGAATCACGAGACACTAGAACTTTTCCTTAGAGCCCGGAAACAAATAACTCGAATTCTTGCAACCCTACGACCTGCGCAGATGCGTCCAGAGAGACCTATTTAATTAATTCCAGGCTCTTGTCAAGAGGAACACGTGGAACTACATCCCTATAATTCGTGCACCAGGAGTCGGGGAATCATAAATTGATCTAGTAATTTAATTCCGAGCTCTTGTCAACATTGGCTACCCCGGACTGCCTGCGTTATCTCACCACTCGAGAACGCTCAACCCCGGTGACAGCCCTGGGTTTCGTCACCGGTCTCCGTTATGGTACCACCCGCTTTGACAAGAATACAGTTATCATGGCCATCGAAACGTTGCGTGTAGTAATTGCCCAGGAATTCCCCCGAGGAAGCGTGGATATGAATATAAGCATAATCGACCTCGTCGGGATCCCAGGAGAAATCCTTCTTACAGCCCCCGATACACGTCCCCGTGCGTACTCCCTGCCCATCTTTACTCTCGGACACGTAGTGCGGGCGGAAGGTAAAGCTGAAGGACGGATGACCGTGGAAGCTGAGGTAGATGTGATTATCCGGTGACGAATCAAGCAGGCGCCTGCGGCGCAGCTCATCGTGTGTTTGTTTTGATCCCGACGAACCCTCGCCGCGGATAATTCGTTTGATCCAGGCTGCATACTCGTACACCGGCTGCTCATAACCGGTAGTCACGATCTGACTTAGGTCCAGCTCGCCCCAACTGTTCAAGTAATGATATGGTGCCCCACCCCAGTTAATTCCTATCAACTTTCCTGTCTCGTTGAACAAGCCACCACCCGAGTCGCCGGGCTTGGTAAACAGCGTGGGGAAGATTCTACGCGAGCCAGCTTCGTCTACCTTTGCGAAGACTACTATCGGGTCAATACCCTCCGGAAAAGAGGCGTCAAAGAAGCCCTCTTTGTCGTGGTGGCGCATATATTCGGTGTTCTTGGGAGAACTCACGCTGAGGATCGTCGACGCCATATGGTTCAGCCTCCTCCCATCCTCCCATCCATATATATCTGCCGTAGCTCCAGGCGTCGGCCGTGCGGTGGCAAGGTCAGGAATCCAGATGTCTGGCCCAAGGGGCTCGGAGAAATGCAGCAAAGCCAGGTCGGCTGTTGGATGGACCTCGATCCGGTCGATCCTCCGGGTCTGTGTGACCCCCTGCCCGACTTGCGTGATGCCGAACCTCAAGAAATACCCTGACAGAGTTTCTGGATGCTGAATAAGATGCACCGGCGCGAGCGCCCAGTTGCGGTCCACAAACGTTGCGCTACCCTGTCTATCCCCGTTTTCGTAAAGACGAGCTTGAGAAGAAAATTTCTCTGCCTCCCCCTGGCTCGGCGCAGCCTTGCTCGGCTGCTCTTGGCTTGCCACCAGTGCCAAGGCCATGGTGACAACAAGCAGGAGAACACGACCGCGGGACACCCGCCCAAACAAAGGGACTTGCATTATCGCTACACCTCTCTCCAGTCAATATGATTTGGCTGAGGTCGACACCGACACACCGGGCCGGCACCTGCTCGCCGCGTTCGACCACGACCGCGCGGTCGTGGTCTGCCAGCTCGCCGTCGACGCGAAGACCAACGAGATCCCCGTGCTGCGCACCCTGCTGGCGAAGGTGAACCTGAACGACGCGGTGATCACCGCCGACGCCCTCCACACCCAGTGGGAGACCGCGTCCTGGCTGGTCTCCCAGGGCGCCCACTACTTCCTCGTGGTGAAGTCCAACCAGCCCCAGCTACACGCCCAGGTCGCGGGCCTGCCCTGGGGCCCAGGTCCCCACCGCCGCGACCACCCGCGACCGCGGCACGACAGGGACGAGACCCGCGTCGTGGGGCCGCCGAGCTCCGCGCCGGCCTCGCCTTCCTGCACGCGGCCCAGGCAGTCCAGATGCATCACGATGAGTTCTTCCTTTCTAGCTCAGTCATCGGATCGACTGCATAAGTCGACTCCAACATCGGCAGAATTGCAAGGGCTTAGTACCCGGAATCAAATAAATGGAATTCTTCCGAGCCCCTGACCTGCATAGATGCGCCTGGGAAGATCTAGTTAATCAATTCCAGGTTCTTACATAAATCCTAACTCGTACGCAGCACCCTGATCCGAAAATCGACGGGGACGTGGGCAGGCTGGCGCCCACCTGTGCTGTCACCCGCTGGTGGGTGACGGTGTCGGGTGGG
>NZ_CAAAFR010000092.1:0-9452 GCF_900634745.1 Protofrankia symbiont of Coriaria ruscifolia | reverse complement strand
GGTGGGTCAGGCGGCGGCGGGGTTGAGGGTGACGGTGTAGCCGAGGGCTTCGAGTTGGCGGATGTGGTTGCGCTTTTTGCGTTCGGGGTCGATGCGGGTGTCGTAGAAGTCGGCGCCGAGGTCTTCGAAGTGGGCGTCGGGGTTGGACAGCAGGTGCCAGACGATGGTCAGGATGGACCGGCCGACCGCGACCATCGCTTTCTTCTTCCCTCGGCGCCGCGCGATGCGCCGGTAGCGTTCCCCGAGGAAGGTGTCGGTCTGGCCGGCGGTGACGGCGGCCTGGCCGAGCGCTTGGGCGAGGTAGCGGTTGCCGTGTCCGGTGGAGCCGCGGCCCTTCTTCCCCGCGGACTCCTTGACGCTCGAAACGAACTTCGCCCAGGAGGCGAGGTGGGCTGCGGTGGGGAAGCGGGACATGTCGACCCCGATCTCAGCGATCAGCACATAGGCGACGACCAGGCCGACTCCGGGGATCTCATCGAGCCTGGCCGCCGCCAGCGCGAAAGGGCGGATCTCAGCCTCGATCTTGGTTTCGATGTCGGTGATGTCCGCGCTGATCGCGTCGATCCGGGCCAGCATCTTGGCGAGCAGGAACGCGTGATGGTCGATGAAGTGGCCGGTGAACGCCTCCTCCAACGCGCCGATCTTGCCGCGTAGTCGAGTACGAGCCAGCTGCGCGAGCACCTTCGGGTCGCGCTCGCCGGCGATCAGGGCGGCCATCATGTCCCGGCCAGAGACCCCGAAGATATCCGAGGCCACCACGCTGAGCTTGATCTGCGCGTCTTCCAGGAGCTTCTCGACCCGGTTCTTCTCCGCGCTGCAGGTACCGACCAGGTCGATGCGGTAGCGGGTCAGGTCTCGCAGTCGGCGGATCGCCAGCGGCGGTACGAAACTGGCCCGGATCATCTGCTGTTCGGCGACCTTGCACAGCCACACCGCGTCCAGCTTGTCGGTCTTGGGCCGGCCCGGTAGGTGCTTGACGTCGCGGGCGTTGACCAGCCACACCTCGAACCCGGCCGCTTCCAGCACGTAGAAGTAGGGTCGGGCCCAGGGCTCCGGCGTGGACTCTGTTGGCTAACTCATGGTGTTGATAGCGTTACGTCTTGCAGGTGACGTTGTCCCGGGTGAGGTGGGCCATGTCGATGACCGGGCGAGACTGCACCGAGATACCCGTCCGTACGGTCGAGGTGGTCCGCGCGGCGTGCCCGAAGGGAACGCGCGTGACCAGGCTGTGTGACGCGCTGGGGCCGGTCTTCGTCGACGACGACTTCGTGGGCTGGTTCGCCGCCGAGGGCCGGCCCGGACGGTCCCCGGGCATGCTGGCGCTGGTCTGGGTCCTGCAGGCAATGGAGGATCTGACGGACCGGGACACCGCCGACGCGGTCCGCACCCGGCTGGACTGGAAGTACGCACTGAGCCTCGACCTGGAGTACCCAGGCTTCGACTTCTCGGTGCTCAGCGAGTTCCGCGACCGGCTCGCCCTCGACGGGCGCGCGGCGTCGCTGCTCGATGCCATGCTGGACCGGGCGCGGGAGGCGGGGCTGCTCAAGGGCGGGGCCAGGGTGCGCGCCGACTCCCCGCACGTGCTGGCGCGGATCCGCACGCTCAACCGCCTGGAAATGGTGGGCGAGACGGTCCGCGCCGCGCTGGACCAGCTCGCCGAGGTCGCGCCGGGCTGGCTGCGGCCCAGGATCCGCCCCGGATGGCCCGAGCGCTACGGCCGCCGCATCGAGTCAGGCCGGCTGCCCGCAGGGCAGCAGGCCCGCGCGGCCTGGGGCGCCCAGGTCGCCGCGGACGGCGCCGACCTGCTGGAGCTGGTCGATACCGACCAGGAGAACGCCTGGCTGGCCGGGCTGCCGGCGATCTCAACGCTGCGGGCGATCTGGGAGCAGCAGTGCGTCCGCGACCAGCGGGGCCGGTGGCGGCTGCGCGAGGGCAGGATCACCGAGGGGGCCGTGCACGTCGACTCCCCGCGGGATCCGCAGGCCCGCTGGTGCCAGAAACGCGACACCACCTGGAGCGGCTACAAGGTCCATCTGAGCGAGACCTGCGATGACGGCGCCCCGTACCTGATCGTGCAGGCCTCCACGACCGTGGCGACGACCACCGACAACGCCGCGCTCGGCGCGATCCGCGACGAGCGCGGCCGGCGGGACCTGGCGCCGGGCGAGCTGTACCTGGACGAGGGCTACGTCACCGCGGAGGCCGTCGCCGCGGCGGAGGACGACGGGACCGAGATCGTCGGGCCGTTGACCCGCGACTCGTCGTGGCAGGCCACGGCGGGGCGCGGGTTCGCCCGCGACGACTTCATGATCGACTGGGGCGCGAGGGCGGCCACCTGCCCGGCCGGCCGGCGTAGTGCCGCCTGGCGCCACCGGCCCCACATGGCCGGCGACGGTGCCGCGATCGAGGTCGCCGCGGCCGACTGCCACGCCTGCCCGTTTCGCACCGACTGCACCAGGAGCGTGAGCGCCGGTCGTCAGATCGTCATCCCCTCCCGGCGGCTCTACGAGATCCAGCGCCGTAACCGCACCGACCAGAACAGTCAGGAATGGAAGCACCGCTACCAGCATCGCGCGGGCGTCGAGGGCGCCATCTCCGAAGCGGCCCGCGCGTACGGCGTGCGGCGATGCCGCTACATCGGGCTGGAGAAGACCAAGGTTCAACATCAGCTGGCCGGCTGCGGCATGAACGCCGCGCGCATCACGGACTGGATCGAGCGTGACAGCCAGCCCGTCCCTGAGAGGTCCCAGACCAGGTTCACAGCCCTGCGCTCGACAGTTACGCAGAGTTAGCCAACAGAGTCCGGCGTGTTGGGGATTTGACCGGTTGATCCCGTCGGTGTGGTGATCGGGTGGCTGCTGTGGCGGGGACACGGCCGGGTCACGCGTCGCAGACAGAAAGACAGGCACACCGCTTGTAGATCACGGAGGTGTCTAACGTCTTCGTGGTCTGGGGTGCGGCGTGCCTGTGGGCGCATCGTCTCGTGCCGTGGCCGGCGTGGTGGCAGCCGGTGGCATGTTACGGGAGGAAATCTGGGATCGGCTGGCGAGGGTGCCGGATCCACGTTCGCCGCGGGGCCGGGTCTACCCGTTGCCGTGTCTGCTGGCGGTGTGGCTGCGCGCATTGACCGCGGCGGGACATGACGCGGCCTGCGCGGTCGGGCAGTGGGTCGCCCGGGCAAGCCCGGCGGAGCTCCCCCGGTTGCGGCTGCCGTTCGACCCGTTCACCGGCCGGCATCGGGTACCGGACGAAGCGACGCTGCGCCGGTTGCTGGCCCGGGTGGACCGTGACGCGCTCGTCGCCACGCTGCTCGGTGACACCGCCTCCGTTTCGGAGGGCGGGTTACCCACGGCGGTCGCGGTCGACGGAAAGACCAGCCGGGGCGCGCGGCGGGCCGACGGAACCCAGGCGCACCTGCTGGGAGTGGCGACCCACGGGACAGGACTGCTGGCCGGCCAGGTCGAAGTCGAGGCGAAAAGCAACGAGACGACCGCGTTCCCGCCGCTGCTGGCCGCCCTCGACCTGACCGGAGTGACCGTGACGTTCGATGCGATGCACACGGTGCGGGCCAATCTCGACTGGCTCGTCACCGCCAAGAACGCCCACTATGTCGCGATCGTGAAGGCCAACCAGCCGCTGCTGCACACCCGCCTGGCCCGGCTGCCCTGGGTCGACGTCCTGACCGTCGAAGTCACCCGCGATCACGGGCACGGCCGCGACGAGACCCGCACGTTGAAGGTTGCCACCGTCGGCTTCCTCGACTTCCCCACGCCGCCCAGGCTGTGCGGATCATCCGCTGGCGGCGTGGGGGAAGACCGCCGACCCAGCCGCGAAACCGTCTACCTGATCACTGACCATCCTGCCGAGACTGCCAGCCCCGCCGACCTCGCCGCCCACGCCCGCCGCCACTGGCACGTGGAGAACAAGGTCCACTACGTCCGTGACGTCAGCTTCGGGGAAGACGCCTCGACCCTGCGTACCGGCAACATCCCGACCAACATCGCGACCCTACGCTCCACCGTGATCAACAGGCTGCGTCGGGCTGGCTACCGGTTCATCCCACCCAGCCGCCGCGACCACACCACCCCGACCGCCGCACTCGATCTCCACGGCTTCCCCTGACAAAACCGGTCAGACCGCGATCACGCCGGAGCCCTGGTTCCTGCCAGGGGTCGGCCGGTCCATCTCCGATCAAACCCGTCAGCCATAGGATGCCGGCCCACGCTCCGACGCGATGGCCAGTCGGGCTGTCCGCTCCTCTCGACCGAGTATGCCCCCTCCGGGGCTAAGCGGTTGATCGTTACCTGCCGGATCGGATAGATCTGGTGGAGGCAGAGACCCTGCGAAGTGGTCAACTGTGGCGGTCAGCCTCTGGTAAAGCTCGTCCGGGCCGCGCTGCCACCAGACGTTGAGGTCCTTAATCCCGGCGGGCGGCATGATGTTCAGGACCAGTCGGTCTTGCTGAGCGAGCCGATCCGCCAAGTTGGCGGCGTTCTGTCCGGCTGCGATCTTGTCGGTTCTGGTGGCGGTGTCGTAATGATGAATGTGGTGGCCTGCGGGAAGCGCGTGATAATGCGTTGAGTGAGGATTTCCGCGCTACCGGCCCCGGCGTGGGCGGTGCCGAGCACGGCGCCGACGGCCAGGCCGGTATGGGCGACGGTGAGCCCGTCGGGGAAGCCCTCGCAGATGACCGCGACGTCGGAGCGGGGCGTCTCGACGGTGGCCAGGAACGCAATCCTGGGGTTGGGGGCACGCTCCCGGACCGGCTGATCGTAACGGTGTTCCATCGCCGGGTTGAGGTAGCGGAGCTGGTAGTAGTCAGCGCGGCCGGTGTCAGGATCAAGGACGGGGAAGACGATGCCGGGGCCACGGTGGGGCAGGCCGTCGGGACGGGGAAGATGCCGTGGCCCGGGGTCGAAGCCGATCCGGTTGACCGCGAGGAGGAGGTCGGTGAAGCCGCGGCCGTGCAGGTAGCGGCGGGCACCGGCACCGATCGGCTCCCACAGCAGCCGGGCCGCTGCGGCCACGAACTCCGCGATGGCCGGGTCCGGTTCCGGTGGCGGCTCGGAGGTCGTCGCCGGCGACGCGGAGTGTGGCACGAGCGGGCCGTGCGCGCCGGGCCGGCGAGGCATCCGGCCGGGGTCGGCGGAGGTGACCGGGTCCAGACCGGTGCGGCGGGCGAGTTCGGTGAGGGCGTCGCGGACCCCCATCCCGCTAGAGATCATGAGGAGGTCGATGGCGGTGCCACCTTCGCCGCAGGCGTGGCACTTCCACCGCTGGTGGCCGCGGGCTGCCCGGTAGACGCCCATGCTGGGGTTGTTGTCGGGGTGGACGGGGTTGGGACAGTGCCAGCGCGCGCCGGCGCCCCGGCCGCGCGGCTCACCGCAGATCTCGGTGGCGAGCGCGGGCAGGTCGGTGGCCGCCAGGACGGCGTCCCGGTCGATTCTCGGCATCACACATTCCCCGATTCGCGGACGCGGGCTCCTCGCGTCCCCGCTGTGTGAATACGAGGAGGCAGAGCGGAACCGGCGCCGGCCGGTTCGCACACGTATGCCGGCGCGTTTCAGGCACGAGCGCCCCAGGCCGCCGGGTCCCCTGTGACCGGCACCTGCCACCACCCGCTGAGCTGCGGCGATGAGCGGAACGATGGCCCCCGATACGTCGGCGATGGCAACTGTCGACTCCTTTTCCGGCTCTTCGTAGACAAGCCTGGGTGAGCCGCTTTTCGGGCAGCCGAACCGTCGCAGATGGGTCACCTTCACCGGGTACTTCAACGGGCGGGTCTATTGAGACATCACGCTTCCAGCGCGCCTGTCGTCGCTAAGCTTCCTCGTCGGCAACGCGTGAGCAATTGTCAAGACCTGTGGATGGGAGCCGCACCGACCCAGCGGTGGTAGGCGTCTACGTCGACGTTGCTGCCGCAGACGATGGTGACTACGTGTCGGCCGGCGAAGCGGTCACGGTCTTCGAGGATCGCCGCGATGCCGAGCGCGGCCGACGGTTCGACGACGAGGCCGGCGTGGTCGAGGAGCATCCGCATACCGGCGATGATCGACGCCTCCTGGACCAGGACGGCGTCGTCAGCGACCAGGAGGAGGTCGTCCAGGACGGCCGGGATGGGACGCCGGCCGGCGACGCCGTCAGCGATGGTGTTGGTCGAGTCGGTGGTGACGACGCGCCGCCCGCGCCACGAGTGTGTCATCGCCGGTGCGCCCAGCGGCTGGATGCAGATCACCTCGACGTCGGGCGCCCGGGCCTTCACCACATGACCCACACCGGTGGCCAGCGCCCCGCCGCCGAGAGCAATCAGGACGGCGTCGAACGACGGCACGGTGTCCACCAGTTCCAGGCCGATGGTCGCCGCGCCCTCGCAGGTCTCGATGTCCAGGCTGTCTTCGACCAGCCGGATGCCGTCGTACCGCGCGACGGCCGCCGCCCGCTCGCGAGCCATGTCGAAGTCGCCGTCCACCAGCTCCAACCTGGCGTCCAACGCGCGGATGCGATCAAGCTTGGCCGCAGGCGCAAAGCGGGATGCCACGACGGTGACGTCGAGCCCGCGGCCGCGACCGGACCAAGCGAGGGCTTGGCCAAGGTTGCCCGCACTGGCGCACACCACGGCTTGTGAGCCATTGTCGGCGAGCAGGCTCGCGACCACCTCGGTGCCGCGGGCCTTGAAGCTGCGGACCGGGTTCGCCGTTTCGAGCTTGATGCTCACCGTGCACCCGAGGTCGGGCTCCAGCGCCTCGCAGCGGTACAGCGGAGTGTCGAGAAAAATCGGGTCGATTACCCGGCGAGCCACCCGGATCCGAGCAGTGTCGAGGCGCGTCTCCTGCACGACACAGCAGCGTAGCGCCGCCGGCGCTGTTCCATTTGGGTGAACGCCCGGCGACCGGTGCCCGTACTGGGAGGTGAGTCAGCACCGACGGAGAGGGAATGCTGTGCGATCTGTCCGACCTGCCACCGTGGTGACCGCAGCCTTACTGTGCCCGCTTGTCGTTCACCCGCGGCGCGGTGACCTCGACCGCCCCGGCACTGGTCAGAACCTCCCGCGACCGACGCGAGCCATTACACACCACCAGCCGGCGACCGTCGGCGTCGCGCTCATCAGCGAACCGGGCGACGTAGGCATCCACCTCCGCCTGCACCGCCTCAGCCAGCATCCGACGGGCGCCCTCGCGCACGATCTCATCGATCAACGAGGACCCACCAGCCGAGCAGTCATCGCCAGCAGCAGGGTCAGGGACCACGGTGAGCACGGGTGTACCTTCCCGAGCCGGTGCGCCAACACCGGTCCTGATCAGAACTACTACGGCTTCCAGATCTTCCTCGGGAAGTGCGCCCCTTCACGTCACCCCGCCGAGAACCATCCACAGGTTCTGATCATTGCTCGCAACGCGTCGTGCAGCTGGTCTCGACCTGCCTACTCGCTGTGAGGCGACCGCTCTGGCCACGGAGCCGCGCCAGGTACTGCGGGAAAATCCGAGCGCGACCCGTCAGCGACACCGGCGGGCGTTGAGCCGGGCGGCCTGGCGCGTCAGGTGGTCGCGCTCGGCGAGGTTGGGTGCCTTGTGGACCGCCTCGGCGTACAGCCGTGCCGCCGTCGCCAGGTCACCGTCGCGCTCGTGGAGGTACGCCGCCACCGCGGTGTGGCGGGGCAGTGAGTCGTCCAGCATCGCGAGCGCCGCCAGCCCGGCGCGCGGTCCGTCGGCCTCGCCGACGGCCACCGCGCGGTTGAGCCGGACGACCGGGCTGTCGGTCAGGCGCGCGAGCTCGTCGTACCACTCGACGATCTGCACCCAGTCAGTCTCCTTAGCGGTGGGCGCGTCAGCGTGGAGTGCCGCGATGGCGGCCTGGGCCTGGAACTCGCCCAGCCGGTCGCGGGCGAGCGCCGCCTGCAGGATCTCGACGCCCTCGACGATCGACTCCGTGTCCCACCGGCCGCGGTCCTGCTCGGCGAGCGGCACCAGGCTGCCGTCGGGCGCGGTCCGGGTGGCGCGCCGGGCGTGATGGAGCAGCATGAGGGCGAGCAGCCCCGCCACCTCAGGATGGTCGATCACGGCCGTGAGCTGCCGGGTGAGCCGGATGGCCTCGGCGGCGAGGTCGACGTCGCCGGAGTAGCCCTCGTTGAAGACCAGGTAGAGGACGCGCAGCACGGTGGCAACGTCGCCGGGTTGGTCGAACCGCCCGCCGGAGACGGTGCGCTTGGCCCGGCTGATGCGCTGCGCCATGGTCGCCTCGGGCACCAGGTAGGCCTGGGCGATCTGGCGGGTGGTCAGCCCGCCGACGGCGCGCAGCGTGAGCGCGACCGCGGACGACGGCGTCAGCGACGGGTGGGCGCACAGGAAGTAGAGCTGGAGCGTGTCGTCCACCGCGGGCGCGGGCGCCGGCTCCTCGTCGACGAGGTCCTCACGCCGGCGGCGGGCGGCGTCCGCCCGGGCCGCGTCGAGGAACCGGCGCCAGGCCACGGTGACCAGCCAGCCCTTCGGGTCCCGCGGCGGGTCGGCCGGCCAGACGCGGACCGCCTCGACCAGCGCGTCCTGCACGGCGTCCTCGGCCGCCGCGAAGTCGGCTCCGCGGCGGACAAGGATCCCGAGCACGCCCGGCGTGAGGCTCCGGAGCAGGGCCTCGTTCACCCGAGAGTCACTCGGTGATGGTGGGCGGCGCGGTCAGGAACGGGCGCACCTCGAGCCACTCGTGGATCGGCTTCCCGCCCGCCCCAGGGGCGGCCGACAGCTCCCCGGCCAGCTCGAGGGCGCGCTCGTAGCTGTCGACGTCGATCACCATCCAGCCGGCGATGAGGTCCTTGGTCTCGGCGAACGGGCCGTCGGTGACCGGCGGGCGACCCTCGCCGTCGTACCGGACGAACGTCCCCTCGGGGGCGAGTGCCTGGCTGTCGACGAACTCGCCGGTCCCCTCGAGCCGGGCCGCGAAGTCGTGCATGTACCGCATGTGCGCCGAGATCTCCTCCGGCGTCCACCGGTCCATCGGCACGTCGTTGACCGCAGCCGGAGCGCCGCGGTAGTGCTTGAGCAGCAAGTACTTGGCCATCGTGTTTCTCCTCGGTGCTGATGCGACCCATGGTGGTCACGTTCACCGCGGGGACGGAGCCAGTCACGGGTTCTCGACATCGCCGTCCGAATTTTTCGGCTCCCGTAGATGAGCCTGGGTGAGCCGTCTCGTGGTGTCCGGGTCCACGGCGTGGCGCGAGGGCGAGACGGAACGAGGTCTTCCACGATCAGCAGCGACCAAACACCTGAATCAGGAGAAGGCCTCGTGTGCGTCACTGTACGTGTGGTCCTGGCGCGTCGTGGTGCGCTCGGACCGATGAGTTGTTCGGCGTGGAGGGCATGCACGGGGTCTGTTGCATCCGCAGAATCCTTGGCCAGGCATGGTCGAGGAACTCCTGGCCGAACGTGGCCTGGCCGTCGATCATGTGACCGTCTACCGGTGGG
>NZ_CAAAFR010000091.1:0-48622 GCF_900634745.1 Protofrankia symbiont of Coriaria ruscifolia | reverse complement strand
CGCAGAACGTTCCGCCGAGGGCGGGATGATCCCCGCTCTCCCGCCCTCGGCGGAACGTTCTGCGTGCACGAAGGAAGCTGCGATCATGCACCCCTGGGCCGACCGGAGCAGCCGGACCAGGGGTGCCGGCCCGGTGCCCTGGCCCGGGCTCTTCGATCCGGCTCCCTGATCCGGCTCCTTGGTCCGATCAGCTACAAGTACTGACCCGTGTTGGCGATCGTGTCGATGGACCGGCCCGCTTCGGTGCCCTTGGTCCCGGTGATGAGCGTGCGGATGTAGACGATCCGTTCGCCCTTCTTGCCGGAGATCCGTGCCCAGTCGTCCGGGTTGGTCGTGTTGGGCAGGTCCTCGTTCTCCTTGAACTCGTCGATACAGGCGTTGAGCAGGTGCTGCATCCGCAGCCCCTTGACGCCCCCCTCGATGAGCTCCTTGACCGCCATCTTCTTCGCCCGGGCGACGATGTTCTCGATCATTGCGCCCGAGTTGAAGTCCTTGAAGTACAGGACCTCCTTGTCGCCGTTGGCGTAGGTGACCTCGAGGAAGCGGTTCTCCTCGGTCTCGGCGTACATCCGCTCGACAACCCGCTGGATCATGCCCTGGCAGGTCGCTTCCCGGTTGCCGCCGTTCTCGGTGAGGTCCTCCGGATGCAGCGGTAGATCCGGCGTGACGTACTTGGCGAAGATGTCCTTGGCCGCTTCGGCGTCCGGACGCTCGACCTTGATCTTGACGTCCAGTCGGCCCGGACGCAGGATCGCCGGGTCGATCATGTCCTCACGGTTGGACGCGCCGATCACGATCACGTTCTCGAGCTGCTCGACGCCGTCGATCTCGCTCAGCAGCTGCGGGACGATCGTGTTCTCGACGTCCGAGGACACCCCCGACCCGCGGGTCCGGAAGATCGAGTCCATCTCGTCGAAGAACACGATCACCGGCATGCCCTCGGACGCCTTCTCCCGCGCCCGCTGGAACACCAGCCGGATCTGCCGTTCGGTTTCGCCCACGTACTTGTTCAGCAGCTCCGGACCCTTGATGTTCAGGAAGAACGCCCGTCCGCTGCCCTGGCCGGTCTGGGCCTCGACCTTCTTCGCCAGCGAGTTGGCCACCGCCTTGGCGATGAGCGTCTTGCCACAGCCGGGCGGGCCGTACAGCAGGACGCCCTTCGGCGGCTTCAGCTTGTGCTCAAGGAAGAGATCCTTGTAGAGGAACGGCAGCTCGACGGCGTCCCGGATCGACTCGATCTGACCCTTGAGACCGCCGATCTGCTCGTAGCCGATGTCCGGCACCTCCTCGAGGACCAGTTCCTCCACCTCGGACTTGGGGATGCGCTCGAAGGCGTACCCCGACCGGGTCTCGATCAACAGTGAGTCCCCGGCCCGCAGGCGCCCGTCCAGCAGCGGCTGGGCGAGCATGACCACCCGCTCCTCGTCGGTGTGGCCGATGACCAGTGCCCGATCGCCGCTTTCGAGGATCTCCTTGAGCAGGACGATCTCACCGTGACGTTCGAACGCTCGTGCGTCGACGACATTGAGGGCCTCGTTGAGCATGACCTCCTGTCCGGGGCTCAGATCGCCGACGCCGACGTTCGGCGACACCGTCACCCGTAGCTTGCGGCCCTGGGTGAACACGTCGACCGTTCCGTCGTCGTACGACCCGATGAAGATCCCGTAGCCGCTGGGCGGCTGGGCGAGTCGATCGACTTCTTCCTTCAGGGCGATGATCTGATCGCGAGCTTCGCGCAGTGTGGCCACGAGTTTGTCGTTCTGTCCGCTGACACCGGCGAGATCCGCCTGTGCCTCGGCTAGGCGCTCCTCAAGAGCGCGGACCTGCCGCGGCGACTCGTTGAGCCTGCGCCGCAGCATCGCCACCTCCTCCTCGAGGAAAGCGACCTGAGTTGTGAGCTCGTGTACTTCTTTCTCGTACGCCGAAGCTCGTGGATCACCATCACCTGGACGGCCCGAACTCCCACCGGAGCCAGAGCCCGAACGGGGACCGGACACCGCGCCTCCACCTCCCCCGTGCTGACCGGGACGCACCCAACACTACCGTTGTGACCGCCGCTGGCACGCCGGTCTGACGACTACGGGCCTGCTTTGGCGTAAACAGCGAGTTACGGTGCCATGGTGACAGACGATCGGAGCCCTGTGGCAACGCCCACGAATTTCTCTGAGGCATCGACGCCCTCGACGTTGCGGGTACGCGTGGACCAGGACGCATGTACCGGCGACGGTCTCTGCGTCCAGCTCGCCCCCGGTGTGTTCGAGTTCGACGTTGACGGTCTGGCATACGTGAAGGGGCCCGACGGCGAGTTGCATACGCAGGCCGGCGAATCGGTGCTGGTACCGCTGCCGCTGGTCAGCGACGTCGTGGCTGCCGCAGACGACTGCCCGGGCAGCTGCATCTACGTCGAGCGCCCCGACGGGACCCTCGAGGCCGGTCCGGGTTCCTGAGCGCCTCGCCCGGGTTTCTGAACGTCTCGGATGCCCGGGCACACGCGGGAGCCTCGACATCCCGCCGTTCGGAGCCGGCCGGGATGTCGGGAATCCGACACCCGATGACGTCGATGTCAGGAATCCGACACCGCAGGAGGTTTCTGGGTCTTCCCGGGAATCTCTGTTTCGTCGGGATGCGCGCCCTTGGCGGGTCGCCTCCGCCGCGGCGGGGCGGTGACCCCGTCGGCCAGCCGCCGGGCCGTCACGAGGAAGCCGGTGTGGCCGACCATCCGGTGATCGGGGCGTACCGCCAGCCCGTCCACATGCCAGGTGCGCATCATCGACTCCCAGGCGGCCGGTTCGGCGAACGTACCGTGGCCGCGCAGTTCCTCGACGACGCGTCCCAGCTGCGTGGTGGTGGCGACGTAGACGCAGACGACCCCGCCCGGCACCAGGGCCGCGCTGACCGTGCCCAGCACCTCCCAGGGGGCCAGCATGTCCAGGACCACCCGGTCGATGTCCCGTTCGGTCGCCTCGAGCAGGTCCCCCACGTGCAGGACGTGGGCGGGATGCGGCCCACCGAAGAAGGTCTCGACGTTCCTGCGCGCGATCTCGGCGAAGTCGGCCCGCCGTTCGTAGGAGACCACCAGCCCGCGGTCACCGACGGCACGCAGTAACGAGCACGACAGCGCCCCCGAACCCACGCCGGCCTCCAGCACACGCGCGCCGGGGAAGATGTCGGCGTAGGTCACGATCTGCGCGGCGTCCTTCGGATAGACCACAGCGGCACCACGCGGCATGGCCAGGACGAAGTCGGTCAGCAGCGGGCGCAGCGCCAGGTACGGCGTCCCTCCGGTACTGGTCACGACCACACCCTCGCTGCGGCCGATCAGGTCGTCGTGCTCGATGGCGCCGGCGTGGGTGTGGAACTGGCGGCCGGGGTCCAGCATCACGGTGTGCCGCCGTCCCTTGGGGTCGGTGAGCTGGACGCGATCGCCCTTGGTGAACGTTCCGCGGCGATTGTCCGCGCCGATGGGTGGACGGTTCACCGCTGGTTCGCCAACCGGCCGATGCTCGCCGGATCGATGCGGGCAACCAGGTCGACCATGGCGAGAACACCCACCGGGCGACCGCCCTGGGTCACCAGATACTCGGTCGCGGGTGTGCTGCCTACCGCTGCCAACAGATCCTCGCCTTCCAGTTCCGCTTCCAGCACCATGCCGGGGGAGATCGTGCGACTGACCTCGTCCACGGTCATCCACGGCCGGCGGTGCTCGGGGAGGGCGTCCACCGCGGAGCCGGTCATGACCTTGATGGGCGTGCCGTCGGAGTCGACGACGGCCACCGCGCTCGCACCGAGTTCCCGGGCGCGGCGAAGTGCCTCGGCCAGCGGCACGGACCCCTCCACCGGTAGGGTACGACGCGCCAACCGCCCGGCTGACACCCCCGGCAGGCGCATCCGGATCTGGGCCTGGCGCAGCGACTGGTGTGCCCCCACGGCGATGAACGCCGCCACCACCAGCAGATAGAGGCCGTCGAAGCGGCTACCTGGCGAGAGCAGGGCCCACAGGGCCAGCAGGCCGGCAACCACGTAGCCGCCGTACGCGCCGGCCCGGGCACCGCGCAGCCTGTCCCTGGTGCCGCCCCAGACAGCGGCCACGACCAGCCGGCCACCGTCGAGCGGAAGACCGGGCAGCAGGTTGAACACGCAGAGGACAAGATTGGTCATGGTCAGGTCCAGAACGACCACACCGGGCTGCGTGCCACTGTCCAGCACGGTCAGCAGGGCGAAACCCGCGCCGGCCAGCACACCGTTGACGGCCGGTCCCGCGGCGGCCACCAGGAACTCCCGGGCGGGGGTCTGCGGCTCGGGTTCGATCTCGGTGAATCCCACGAACCCGTGCACGGTCACCCCACGGACCCGCAGGCCGAAGCCGAGGGCCGTCAGGCAGTGGCCGATCTCGTGCATGACCAGGGACGCGATGAATCCGGCGGAGGTGATCGCAACCAGCAGGTACAACTGCCCCTCCGTCACGTCGGGCAGGCGCTCACGATTGGGCTCGAGCAGCAGTACACCGATGATGAGGCCGAACAGCAGTGCCAGCGGGGACAGGTACACCGGTACACCGCGAACCCGTCCGACCAGCATGCCGGGCGGTCGGCGACCGTGTCCGCCCCCCTGTTCGCCTCCGCCCGCGCGGTGGGAGGCGTGACGCGGTACCTGGTCAGGCTGATCTGCCATGTCTGCGATGCTACGGAGTCTTTCAGGTGGCGGGACACCCCGTGACCGCGGTGGACGCCGACGGCGCCGCCGAAGGCCGGGGTCCGATGCCGAGGGCCCGAGGCCGGGTGGCCGGATTGTCGGAGCAGCCGCCTATGGTCCGAAGGCATGAGCCCGTCCATGGACCAGCCTCCTGCGCCCGGTGGGGACGCTCCGCATCCCGCGGGCCGGATTCGCATTGTCGGGTCGCTCTCGCCGTCGCGAGCGGGCGACTTCATGAACTGTCCTCTGCGCTACCGCTTCCGGGTGATCGACCGCCTGCCCGAGCCACCGAGTTCCGCCGCGGTGCGTGGGACGGTCGTCCACACCGTCCTGGAACGACTTTTCGATCATCCACCGCCGGAACGCACGATTGCCGGCGCCGAGGCACTGCTGGAGCCGGCATGGCGTGACCTGCTCTCCCGGGAGCCGGACCTGGCCGCGCTGTTCGAGAACGAAGCCGAGCGGACCGTGTGGATGGATTCGGCTCGTTCTCTGCTCGCCGGCTACTTCAGCCTGGAGAATCCGGCCAGGCTCGCCCCGGCGGCCCGGGAGCTGTATGTCGAGCACGTACTCGAGTCCGGAGTGCGGCTGCGTGGCTACATCGACCGTCTCGACGAGGCGACGACCCGCGACGGCCCGGCGTTGCGGGTCGTCGACTACAAGACGGGGCGGGCGCCCGGCCCCGCGTTCGAGGGCCAGGCGCTGTTCCAGATGAAGTTCTACGCCTACCTGATCTGGCGGATCCGTGGGGTGGTTCCCCGTGAGCTGCGGCTGTACTACCTGGCTGACCGGACCTGGTTACAGGTGCAGCCCGACGAGGGGGATCTGCGTGCCACCGAACGGAAGATCGACGCCGTGTGGTCGGCCATCAGCCGGGCCCGGCACACGGGCGACTGGCGGGCGACCCCCAGCAGGTTGTGCGACTGGTGCGATCACAAGATCCGATGCCCGGCGTTCGGCGGAACACCGCCGCCGCTGCCCATATCCGACCGTCCGGACACGGATGCCGACGCGGTGACCGATCATCCTGCACCGGCAGCACACCCGACAGATGCGCACCAGACAGATAGCTGACAGTCGGTTGATGACAACCCGGCAAGGTGTGCGTCCGAACCCCGTGTCCAGCATTGCCGGTCGCTCCACATCCAAGTTTCGGCAGGTATTCGGATCGCCTCCGGGCCGGGCGACGTTAGGAAGTCGAGGACGACGTCAGGAAAATCGAGGGCGATGCTCGGACAAGGGTGGGGCAGTACCAGGAGCCACATGGATCTGATCCGATGAATGGTTCGCCGCCGCGGGGTCGGTCATCGCCGGGATGAGTGCCTCCGGCGGAGACGATATTGATCCATTCCGGCCGGCACCGGCCCGAAGACAACCAGCAAGATGTCAACATTTGTTGAGCGTCCGGACAGATTGTATCAGCACATTGTTCGAAAGGAGCTTATTCCATGAGCCGAGCGGGCCGGATCTCCGGTGCCGATCCCTACGCGCCGGTTGGGTCCCCGGATTCGGCCGCCTCCGGCCACGGGGCGGCGAGTACCGCTCCCGCCGCCCGGGCCGCGGGCCTGGTCAAGATCTACGGATCAGGGCAGACCGCGGTCACCGCCTTGCGGAACATCGACGTCTCCTTCCCTCGCGGCCGCTTCACCGCGATCATGGGACCGTCCGGGTCGGGGAAGTCGACCCTGATGCACTGCCTGGCCGCCCTGGACACGGTGACCAGCGGCCGGGTCTACGTCGGTGACGTGGACCTGTCCAGATTGTCGGACAAGCAGCTCACCCAGCTCCGGCGTGACCGCATCGGGTTCGTGTTCCAGCAGTTCAACCTCCTGCCGACGCTGACCGCCGCGGAGAACATAACCCTTCCCCTCGACATCGCCGGGCGCAAACCCGACCGGGAGTGGATGCGTGCGGTGGTCGACGCCGTCGGACTCGCCCCGCGGCTGGGACACCGCCCCTCGGAGCTCTCCGGCGGACAGCAGCAGCGGGTCGCGTGCGCCCGCGCTCTGGTCACCCGGCCGGACATCGTGTTCGCCGACGAGCCCACCGGCAACCTCGACTCCAGGTCGGGCTCGGAGGTGCTGGCGTTCCTCCAACGGTCGGTTCGCGAGTTCGACCAGACCGTCGTCATGGTCACCCATGATCCCACCGCGGCGTCCTTCTCCGACGAGGTCGTTTTCCTCGCGGACGGGCGGCTTGTCGACTCGATGCCGAACCCGACCGCGCAGAGCGTTCTCGAACGCATGAAACATCTCGACGATCTTCAGCAGGAGGCGGCCCTGGTGGGCACGCCGCCGGACGGCCTTGAACCCCAGCCCCGGCAGAACACCGACCCGATACAGGATCGATGGCACGAGCCCGGTCACGACCAGCATGGCCACGAGCACGAGCACGAGCACGACCACGGATCCGCGGGCAGGGTCTGAACGATGTTGCGCGCGACCCTCAAGAGTCTGCTGGCTCGTAAGATCCGGTTGGTGCTGTCCGCGCTCGCGGTCGTAGCCGGAGTCAGCTTCGTCACCGGCACGCTGATTCTCACCGACACGTTGAACCGGACCTTCGATTCGCTGTTCGCCAACATCTACCAGAACGTGACCGTGTCGGTCCGGGCGACCAACGCGGTGGACGACAGCTCCGGTACCAGCAGCAGACAACCCCTTCCCACGTCCGTGCTGGAAACCGTGCGGGGCGTTGACGGCGTACGCGCGGTCTTCGGCAACGTCGACGGATCGGCGGTCGTGGTCAACCCCCGTACCGGCAAGGCATTCGACACCGGCGGCGGGCCCGCCCTCGGCACCAACTGGGACGGTGACAGCCCGGTGTCCGCGGCGGAGATCGCCACGGGTCGCGCGCCGCAGGGCTCGGAGATCGTCGTGGACAAGGCCACCGCGGACAAGGCGGACCTGCGGCTCGGGGAGCGGATAACCGTCCTCACCAACGGCGGACCGGGCGTCTACACCCTGGTCGGGACGTTCCGGATTGCCGGACAGGACAGTCTCGGCGGCGCCGCGGTAACCGTGTTCGACACCGCCACCGCACAACGCGTACTGCTCGCCCCGGGCCAGTACACGTCGATCAGCATCGCCGCCGCCGACGGCATCTCCCAGAGCGAGCTTCGCGACCGGATCGCCCGGATGCTCCCCACCGGCGTCGAGGCGGTCACCGGGAAGCAGCTGACCGACGAGAACGCCAACACCGTCCAGCAGGCCATCGGAGGCTTCTCGACGTTTCTTCTCGTCTTCGCGGGCATCGCGGTCTTCGTCGGCGCCTTCATCATCTTCAACACCTTCACGATGCTGGTGGCCCAACGGGTGCGGGAGCTGGCCCTGCTGCGCGCGCTGGGTGCCAGCAGACGGCAGGTGCAGCTCGCGGTCCAGCTCGAGGCGGGGATCGTCGGATTCGTCGGAGCCACCATAGGGCTGGTGCTCGGTGCCGCTCTGGCAGTGCTGCTGCGGGCTGCGACCGCCGCGGTGGGGGTGTCCCTACCCGAGGGGGGCCTGGTCTTCGCACCACGGACGATCATCGTCGCCTACGCCGTCGGGATCGTCGTCACGGCCGTCGCCGCTTTCGTTCCCGCGCGCAAGGCGGCGACGGTACCCCCGATAGCGGCGATGCGAGAAACCTTCGTCCTACCTGCGCGTTCGTTGCGCAGCCGCGGGATCGCCGGTGGCGCTCTGGCGCTCATCGGCGCCGCGCTGCTGGTGTTCGGCCTGGCAGCAGCCACGGGCAAGGGCGCGGCAGCCGTGGTCGGCGTCGGGGCGGGTCTGGCCTTCCTCGGTGTGGCCACCCTCTCGCCGTTGCTGGCAAGGCCCGTCACCAGGGCCATCGGCAGCCCGCTGCCGGCCCTGTTCGGTGCGACCGGGCGACTCGGGCGTGAGAACGCCATGCGCAACCCACGGCGCAGCGCGTCGACGGCGTCGGCGCTGATGATCGGCCTCGCGCTCGTGAGCGCGTTCTCCGTGCTTGGCCAGTCCATCAAGAAGTCGGTGACGGAGACGGTCAGTAACAGCCTGGGCGCGGACTTCTACCTCACCTCGACCAGTTTCGCGCAGGGCTTCAGCGCCGATGTTGCCCGTTCGCTACGGGGCAAACCCGACATCGAGCTCGTCACGGGGCTGCGGTCAGACACGGTGAAAATCAACGACAAGAAGAAATCGGTCACCGCCGGTGATCCAGCAGCGCTACCGACGTTGCTGGCTCTCAAGACCGCAGCCGGTGATCTCCGGGCGCTGGGCAGGGGCTCGATCCTGATCGACGCGGACACCGCGAAGGAGCAGAAGCTGTCCGTGGGGCAGGCGGTTCCGGTCGTGTTCCCCGACGGGCCCACGACGCTGCGTCTGGTCGGCACGTTCGACAAGAGCCAGGTGGCCGGGCAGTACCTGATCTCGCTCGACGAGTTCAACCAGCGCTTTCCCACCAGCACCCTGGACTTTTTCGTTCTCGTCAAGACGGAGAAGAACGCGGACCTCGCCCAGGTACGTCAGGAGATCGACGCCACGGTCAAACCCCATCCGAACGTGGAGGTCCGGGACCAGTCCGAGTTCATCAGGCAGCAGGAAAAGCAGGTCGATCAACTGCTGGGCTTCGTCTACGTCCTGCTCGCGCTGGCCGTCGTCATCGCCCTGTTCGGGATCGTCAACACGCTGGCCCTGTCGGTCATCGAGCGGACCCGCGAGATCGGGCTGCTGCGCGCGGTCGGCATGAACAGACGGCAACTACGCAGGATGGTCCGGCTTGAGGCGGTTGTGATCGCGGTGTTCGGAGCGGTGCTCGGGGTCGCGGTCGGCAGCTTCCTCGGCTGGGCGTTGACCATCGCGCTGAAGGAGCAGGGCATCAACACCTTCGCCTACCCGACAGCGACGATCATCGCCGTTGTGATCGTCGGCGGTCTCCTCGGCGTCCTCGCTGCGATCTTTCCGGCACGCCGGGCCGCGAAGATGGACATCCTGCGGGCGATCGCGACCACCTGATCCCTCCCGCGTGCCCTGATCACGCATACCGACGCTCGATCAGGCCGCCGCCGAGGCCCTGGACACCGCCACCTTTCACCCGCGCCCGGGGTGACAACCCATGAGGACGTCGCCCCGGGCCGCTCAGTGACCCGAGAACCTGGGCCTGCGGCGACGGGAGAAGCATGATCCCGTCGACTTTGGTCCGCTAAGCGGACAAGGTCTGCCGGTCGTGGTCGGCAGACGAGTCGCTTGTGGCACAGACGACACCGACCAGGACGTCGAGAGAGACCCCGAGTGCCCCGGCCAGGGCAGCCACGGTGAAGAACGCCGGTGTCGGGATCCGCCCGGTCTCTATCTTGCGGACGGTCTCGGAGGACAGCCCGGCGGCGGCAGCGACCTCCACCATGCTGCGGCCGCCACGGGCCTCGCGCAGCGCTGCCCCGAGCCGCCGGCCGCGTTCCCGATCCATCGCCGTCAGCGCAGTCCTCACCATGACCGTGATACTAATACCGGGATAGTTATTGGGCGCGCGGGAGTGAGGTGAGGGCGTGGTCGAACTCAAGACGGACGCGGCACTGGCGGCGATGCGCGAGGCGGGGCGTGTCGTCGCACAGGCGCTTGCGGCGGTCCGTGCCACCGCGCAGGTGGGGTCGAGCCTGCTGGAGCTGGACGAAGTCGCCGCGACGACGATTCGCGAGGCCGGCGCCCAGCCGGCGTTCCTGCACTACCTGCCGTCTTTTGCACCGACGCCTTTCCCGGCGGTGATCTGTACGTCGATCAACGACGTGATCGTGCACGGCATCCCGGACGGCTACCGTCTGCGTGACGGCGACCTGGTCAGTATCGACTGCGGCGCGCAGCTCGACGGCTGGACCGGTGACGCCGCGGTCAGCTTCGTCGTGGGCACACCACGCCCGGCCGATCTGCGGCTCATCGCCACGGCCGAGCAGGCCCTGGCCGCAGGTGTCGCCGCAGCCCGGGTCGGCGCCCGCATCGGGGACATCTCCCACGCGATCGGCTCCGTATGCCGGGCGGTGGGCCTTGGCATCCCGGACGGCTTCGGCGGGCATGGCATCGGCCGGCACATGCACGAGGACCCCCACGTCCCGAACGACGGCCGGCCCGGCCGGGGCCTGCGGCTGCAGCCAGGACTCGTCCTCGCGATCGAGCCGATGGTCACCGCCGGGGGCGGCGACCGGTACCGCGCCGCCCCGGACGGATGGGCGCTGCACACCACCGACGGTGATCGCGCCGCTCATACCGAGCACACCGTCGCCATCACCGAAGACGGCCCCCGCATCCTCACCCTGCCCTGACAGCGATCCATCCAGGGTCAGAGCGCCGGCCAGGTAACCATGCGTGACCTGGTGAACGGCAGCACGTGTCGACGCGTGTCTGTCGATTCGTACCTGAGGTCAAGACGCCCTGCGACATGGGATGCCGCGTGGAACATGCCGCCGATCCTTATCTTCTCCTTCAGTTGCTAATATTTGCAATTGGTAAGGTCGCCGTGCTGTGTGCGGGAAACGGCCCGCAGTTCGACAGGCGGACCGAACGGCGACGTGGAGCTCGGCGAGGCGGAGTGGATGGGGCGCACGAGGGTGGACCGGTGACGCGGCGGCGGGCTGCAGGGCTGCGTCGGTGAGCACGCCCCTCTACCAGCTGAAGGCAGAGTTCTTCAAGACGCTGGGGCACCCGGTGCGCATCAGGGTGCTGGAACTGTTGGCGGTCGCGCGGACGATCCTGACCGGGGTGCTGACCGGCCAGGCCGAACTGCTGCAGGACCTGCGCGCCGTCGCGCCAGGGGCAGGGCCGCCGCCACAGCAACCACGACCGTCGTAGCCGGTCCCGCGTCACCCGGCATCCACCCCACGCCGGACCCCAGCCGGTCGGGGCGACGGCTTCCGATACACGACTTCCGATCACTTTCCGATCACCGCGAAGGAAACCATCACCGACATCAGGAGCATGTGGTGAATCTGCTGCGCAAGATCCGCAACACTGGGCGGGTGGCCGAAGACGCCCCGCCACGGCCGCAGGAGGAGCGCCCACCCGCAGCCCGCGAGCTCGCCGGCTCGGTACAGGTGCGATGTGTGGACGCCGGGTCGTGTAACGGGTGCGAGATCGAGATTGCCGCTGCGTTCGGCCCGGTCTACGACGCCGAGCGGTACGGGGCACGCATGGTGGCCTCACCGCGGCACGCTGACGTGCTGCTGGTCACCGGGCCGGTGACACGCAACATGGCCGAGCCGCTGCGGCGCACGGTAGAGGCGACGCCGCAGCCACGGCTGGTGATGGCGGTGGGCGACTGCGCCCTGAACTGCGGAGAGTTCGCCGGAGGTTACGGCGTGCAGGGCTCGGTGGCCGATGTGGTGCCGGTGGATATGCAGGTGCCGGGCTGTCCGCCGGAGCCGGGCGCGATCGTGGCTGCGTTACGCACCGTGACCCGCCGGTGAGTCTGATCGGGTCGGCGGTGGCCACAGCCACCGGGCTGGCCGGTGCCGGGGCAGCGGCCGGGGCGTTCGCCCCGGAGCGGGCCCGGCCGGCTGCGGTGGGAGTGTGCACCGCCGGGGTGGGCGTGGCCGGGCTTACCGCCGGGGTGGCGGCGCTGGGCGGCACGCAGTGGTCGGCGAGCCTGCCCGATCTGCTGCCTCTGGCCGGGGTGCACCTGGCGGTGGACGCCCTGTCAGGGCTGTTCATGGCCGTCTCCGGTGCGGTGGTGGCAGCGGCGGCGGTCTACGGCATCGGTTACACCGGGCACGGGGTGTCTTCCCGCAGTGTGCAGACGGTACTGCCCGTTTTCGCGGTCACGCTCGTGCTGGTGCCGGCGACGTCCAGCGTTTCGTCCTTCCTGCTGCTGTGGGAGCTGATGGCGGCCACCTCACTGCTGCTGGTACTGGCAGAACACCGGGCACGGGCCTCGGTTCGGGAGGCCGGGGTGTGGTACGCGGTGATGACGCACCTGGGCCTGGTGGCACTCCTGATCGCCCTGGCGCTGTTCGCGGCCCGCGCCGGAGGCGAGACGTTCGCGGCGCTGCGCACGGGCGCGGCCGGGCTGTCGCCCGCTGTGCGCGGGGCGGTCTTCGTGCTGGCGGTTGTCGCATTCGCGTCCAAGGCGGGCATGGTCCCGCTGCATGCCTGGCTGCCGCGGGCGCACCCGGAGGCACCCAGCCACGTCTCGGCGCTGATGAGCGCGGCCATGGTGAACCTGGGCGTCTACGGCATAGTCCGCGTCGGGTTCGATCTTCTGGGCGGCGGGCCGCGCTGGTGGGGGCTGGTGCTGCTGAGCGTCGGGGCGGTCTCGGCGGTGTACGGAATGCTGCAGGCGGCGATGGCCACCGATGTCAAACAACTGCTGGCGTATTCGACGAGCGAGAACATGGGCCTGGTTCTGGTCGGGCTCGGGGCGGCGGGGATGTTCACCTCCGCCGGGGACCAGCCCCTTGCCGCCCTGGCCCTCGCCGCCGCGCTGCTGCATGTGGTCAATCACGCCGCGTTCAAGGCGTTACTGTTCTGCGCGGCCGGATCGGTGCTGCGGGCCACCGGAGTGCGTGACCTGGACGCGCTGGGCGGGCTGCGCGCCCGGATGCCGGTGACGGCCGGGTTGTTCGCGGTGGGCGCGCTGGGGGCGGTGGCGCTGCCGCCGGGCAACGGCTTCGTCAGCGAGTGGCTGCTGCTGGAGGCGCTCGTCCACGGGCTGGGCGTGCCGGGGACGGCCACCGCCGTGGCGTTGCCGCTGGCGGTCGCGGCGATCGCCCTGTCCGCGGGGCTGGCCGCCGCCACCTTCGTCAAGGCGCTCGGTGTGGGTTTTTTCGCCCGGCCGCGCAGCGCCGAGGCAGCCGCGGCGAAGGAGAGTCCGCCGATCATGCTTGCCGGGATGGGGATGCTCGCCGCCGGGTGCGTCGCCTTGGCGCTGGCACCGGGGATGCTGGCCGGCGGACTGTCCGACGCGGTGGCGGCGGCCGGACTGACCGGACCAGACGGTGGGAGCCCGCTGCCCGGCGGCGGGGTGGACGTGCGGCTGGCCCAGTTCTCCACGACGCTGTCGCCGCTGTGGGTAGCGGCTGCGTTGGCGGCCGCGGGGCTCGCGGTGAGAGTGCTGGTGCGCCTGGTCGCGCGTCATCCACGTCGCACCGGGGCCGAGCTCTGGGACTGTGGCGTCGGCACGCCGAGTGCCCGCATGCAGTACACGGCGACGTCGTTCGCCGAACCGTTGCAGCGTGTGTTCGATGACGTGCTGGCTCCCGAGCAGGACGTCGATGTCACCCCGATACGCGAATCGGCCTACCTGGTCGAGCGGGTGCGCTTCCAGCGAAAGGTCCCGGACCGGATCGAGCACCGCCTGTACCGGCCCGTGATCACGGTGCTGGCCGGTGTGGGCAGCTCCGCACGGCGCCTGGCCAACGGCAGCGTGCACCGCTACCTCGGCTACGGATTCTCCGGGCTGGTCGCCGTCCTGGTGGTGCTGGCGGTGACCCGGTGAGCAGCGTCACCGGGACGGTGGCGGTGCTCACCCAGGTCACCGCCGTGATCGTCGGGGCGCCGCTGCTGACCGGACTGATGCGGCAGGTACGGGCCCGCATGGAGGGGCGGGCCGGGCCGGGGGTCGGGCAACCATGGCGGGATCTGCGCAAGCTGGTCCGCAAGCAGCCCATCACCCCGACAGGAACCGGCGCGGCCTTCCGTTTCGCGCCGCTGCTGCTGGTCGCCACCACGCTCGTGGTCGCCGCGCTGGTGCCGCTGGTATCCACCGCCACCCCGTTGCGCGGCAGCGCCGACCTGATCGTCGTCGTGGCGCTGCTGGCTCTGGGGACGGTGATCCTGGCGCTCGGCGGTCTGGACACCGGGACCGCGTTCGGTGGCATGGGCGCGTCCCGCGAGATGACCGTGGCCGCCCTGGTGGAACCGACCATCCTGCTGTCGGTCGTCGCGCTGTCGATCCCGGCCGGGTCGACCAACCTGCCCGCCATCGTCGCCCACGGCGTCCACGACCCCGCCCGGCTCGCCTCCCCCGCCAGCCTGCTGGCCGCGGTCGCCCTGACCGTGGTCACCCTCGCCGAGACCGGGCGGCTGCCGGTGGACAACCCGTCCACACACCTGGAACTGACGATGATCCACGAAGCGATGATCCTGGAGTACGCAGGCCCCGACCTCGCCCTGATCGAACTCGGCGCCCAGATGCGGCTGACGGTACTGCTGGGCCTGCTCGCCTCCCTGTTCGCCCCCTGGGGAATCGCCACCGGCACCGCGCCAGCGGCCCTGCCCCTGGCGCTGGTCCTGTTCGCCGGAAAGGTCGCCCTGCTGGGCGGCGTCCTGGCCGCGGCCGAGGTCTTCTGGGCGAAGGTGCGCCTGTTCAAGGTGCCCGAGCTGCTCGCCGGCTCCTTTCTGCTCGCGCTGCTCGCCGTCGGCGCCTCGTTCTTCCTGACCGGAAAGTGAGCCTGCTCGTGACCCCATCCTGCCGCCCCGCGCGAGGCGAGCCGCGGTGAGCACCAGCGTGTACACCCAGCTGCTCGACCTGGCCTGCGGAGTTTTCCTGCTCGCCGCCGTGCTGGTTCTGTGGCGCCGCGAACTCACCGCGAGCGTGCGCCTGTTCGCCCTCCAGGGGCTGGCACTGGCCGCCATCGCCGGCTTGCTGGGCGTGCACGAGCACCGCTTCGAGCTGCTGGCCGTAGCCGCCGGGATCGGAGCGCTGCGCGCGGGGGTGCTGCCGTGTCTGATGCGGCGGGTCCTGGCCGCCGGCGGGGAGACCCGGGAGACCGAGCCGCTGGTCAACGTCGCGGCTTCGCTGCTGACCGCAGCCGCCCTCACCCTGCTCGCCTACGCTGCATCCCGCCCCCTGGTGCAGCTGGCCCCCTCCCCGGCGACCCGCGCCCTGCCGGTCGGCCTGGCCGTGATCCTCATCGGCTTCTTCACCCTGGTCACCCGGCGCCGCGCACTGGCCCAGGTGGTCGGCTTCCTGCTGTTGGACAACGGCATCACCGCCGTGGCTTTCCTGGCCACCTCCGGCGTGCCGCTCATCGTCGAGCTCGGGGTCTCCTTCGACATGCTGCTCGCCGTCCTGGTCCTGCAGATCCTCACGACCCGTATGCACGCCGCGTTCGGCGGGACCGACATCGACGACCTGCGGGAGCTGCACGACTGATGACCCCCGTCGCCTCCACGCTGCTGCTGACCGCCCCAGTCGCGGTTGCGCTGGCCACCGCGACCGCATACGCCGTCGTCGGCTGGCAGCGGGCCACCGCCTGGGTGGGAATCGCCTCCCCCACCACGATCCTGGCCTGCGCCATCGCCCTGGCTACCAGCATCCCCGACCACGGGCCGGTCATCGCCTACGGCGGACTGGCGCGCGCCGACGCCCTGTCGGCGTGGATCCTGCTGGTTATCGGCGCGGTCGCGATCCTGGCCTGCGCCGCCAGCCCCGCGTACCTGGCGGCGGAAACGGCCGCCGGACACACCGATGCCCGCGCCGCGCGCCGCTACGGCGTACTGGTTCACACCTTCCTGGCCGCCATGACCGCCGCCGTCCTGGTGGCCAACCTCGGCGTGCTGTGGGTCGCCATCGAGGCCACCACCATCGTCACCGCCTTCCTCGTCGGCCACCGGCGGACCCGCGCCTCGGTCGAAGCCGCCTGGAAGTACGTCGTCATCTGCTCCGCCGGGATCGCCCTGGCCTTGCTGGGCACCGTCCTGATCTACTATGCCGCCCGGCAGGCCGGCATCGCGGAAGCCTCCGCCCTGGACTGGCCGGTGCTCGTCGCCCGGGCGCACGAACTGGATCCGGCCGTCACCCGGATGGGTATCGCCCTGGTCATCCTGGGGTTCGGCGCCAAAGCCGGGCTGGTGCCGCTGCACGCCTGGCTGCCCGACGCCCACAGCCAGGCCCCAGCCCCGGTGTCGGCCCTGATGTCCGGAGTGCTGCTCGCGGTCTCCTTCACCGCGATCCTGCGCTACAAAGTGATCGCGGACGCGGCACTGGGCACCGGATTCGCCCGCACCCTGCTGGCCGGCGTCGCTCTGCTCACCCTCGCCCTGGCCGCCGCCCTGCTGCTCGGCCAACGTGACTACAAGCGCATGCTCGCCTATTCCAGCATGGAACACATGAGCCTGATCGCACTCGGCGCCGCCGCCGGTACGCGTCTGGCGATCTCCGCCGTGTTGCTGCACATCGCCGGCCACGGCCTGGCCAAGAGCGTCGCGTTCTGCTCCAGCGGGCACATCCTGCACCTGCAGCACACCACCTGCATCGGCCGGGTGCGCGGCCTGCTGGCCCGGGCGCCGGCCCTCGGCGCCGCGTTCGGCCTGGCCGTCCTGGCCCTGCTCGGCCTGCCGCCCTTCAGCCTGTTCGCCTCCGAGCTGGCCATCGCCCGCGCCGGTTTCGCCGCGCACCTGGGCTGGGCCACCGCCGCCGCCCTGGTCCTGGTCCTGGCCGCATTCGCAGCCCTGGCCGCCCGCACCGCCCGCATGCTCCTGGGCTCCGCCACCGGCGGCCCCGGCACCGCCGCCGCGCCGGTGCGGTCCGGTGCCGCGGTATGGGTGCCTCTGGCCGTCGGGCTTCTCGCCTGCGCCGCCCTGGGCGTCAGCGACGCCCCTCTGACCCGCCTGCTGTCCACCGCCGCCGCGATCACCGGAGGGCACTGAACCCATGCGCCCAGGCTCCACCTCCCGCACCGACCAGCCCCAGAGCAGCCGCACCGTGATCGACGTCGGTGTCACCGAGCTGCCCCTGCGGGCCCGCGAGATGTCGACCGACAACTGTCGCCTCGCTCTGGTCGCGGCCCACCACGACGGCGCCGACGCCCCGGGCGGCCCGGCCATCCGGGTGGTGTACCTGTTCGTGAAAGGCCCGCCCGACTCCCGCACCGAACTGCACGTCCGCCTCGACCCGGACACCCCGGCGCTACCGAGCCTCGCCCACCTGTCCTTCCCCGCCGGCCGGTTCGAGCGCGAGATGCGTGACCTGCACGGCATCGTCCCGCTGAACCATCCGCTGCCCCGCCGGCTGGTGCGCCATCCACACTGGCCCCGCGGCTGGTATCCGATGCGGCCCGACGCCGGCGACCCGCCGCCCTTCGCTGAGCCCGAGGGCCCCTTCCCGTTCCTGACCGTCGAAGGCGACGGCGTCTACGAGATCCCGGTCGGGCCCGTCCACGCCGGTCTGATCGAACCCGGCCACTTCCGCTTCTCTGTCGTCGGCGAGACGATCCTCAAGATCAAGGCCCGGTTGTGGTTCGTCCACAAGGGTGTCGAAAAACTCTTCGAACAGCGCAACGTCGACCAGGCACTGCCCCTCGCCGAACGGATCAGCGGCGACACCGCCGTCGGCCATGCTCTCGCCTACTGCCTCGCCGTCGAAGAGGCCACCGCCACCCGTGTCCCCGACCCCGCCCAGCGAAAGCGCGCGCTTCTCCTCGAACTCGAACGCCTGCACAACCATGTCGCCGACCTCGGCGCGCTGTGCAACGACGTCGGTCACGGCATCCTCAACGCCCAGGCCCAGCGCATCCGCGAACAGCTGCTGCGCCTCAACCACGAGATCACCGGGCACCGCCTGCTGCGCGGCGGCATCATCCCCGGCGGCGCCGTCATCCGCTCCCTGCCGGATCTCGCCCGCATGCGTGTCCTCGGCGCCGACATCCGCGACATCGTCACCCTCGCTCTCGGCCAGAGCACCGTGCGCGACCGTTTCACCGGCACCGCTCGCCTCGACGGCCGCGCCGCCCGCGACCTGGGATGCCTGGGCTACGTCGCCCGTGCCAGCGGCCTGCGCACCGACGCCCGCCACGCCCACCCGTTCCACGTCTACGGCGACGCCCTCACCGTCCCCGTGCACACCAGCGGTGACGTCCTGGCCCGGTTCCTCGTCCGTGCGGAGGAGATCGACATATCCCTGGCCCTCATCGAGCACCTCGCCGACGGCATCACCCCCGGCGTCACGCGCACCGAGTCGGTGTCCGCACGAGGCGAAGCCTCCGGCTCTGGTTCCGGTTCCGGTGTGGGCATCGTCGAGGGCTGGCGCGGCACCATCACCACCCGCGTCGAACTCGCCCCCGACCGCACCCTGACCCGTGTGAAGGTCGTCGACCCTTCCTTCTTCAACTGGCCCGCCCTGCCCGTCGCCTTGGCGGACACCATCGTCCCCGACTTTCCCCTGACCAATAAGAGCTTCAACCTCTCCTACGCCGGGAACGACCTGTGACCACGCCGCCGGACGGGTGCGGTCAGCCGACTGCGTCGGAGTAGCGTCCGGTGTTGCCGGTCCGCGTGACCAGGAGGTCGAGCAGGTCGACGGTGACCTCGTGCAGGCTCGGCCGGACGGTCGCCTCAGCTGCCACCGGATGGACCGCCGTGGCCGGGAACGACGGGACGAGGATCGTCGGGCAGCCGGCGTCGAGGCCGGCTCGCACACCTGCCTCGCTGTCCTCCAGGACCACGCACTGGGCCGGGTCGACCCCGAGCATCCTCGCCGCTGTCAGGTACGGCTCCGGATGCGGCTTGCGCCGGCTCACCTCGTCCCCGGCAACCGTCACCGCGAACCGCTCGGGTCCGATCGTGACGAGGACGGGATCCATCAGGACCCGAAACGACGACGACACCAGAGCGGTCGCGATCCCGGCGGCGGCCAGGGCGTCCAGCAGCGCGACGGCACCGGGCATGGGGATGATCCGTCCGGGTTCGCCGAACAGCTCGGCGGTCCGCTCGATCAGGAACCGGGCGGCGGCGTGCGGGTCTGCGTCGGGCACCCCGAGCATCGACAGCATCAGGGGCAGGGCGGTGTCGACGCCGTGGCCGATCATTGCGGCCTTGATGTCGGGGGTGAAGCGGGCACCGAGGCTCGCCGCCAGTTCGTGCTCGGCCACCGTCCACAGCGGTTCGGTGTCGACGAGCAGGCCGTCCATGTCGAACAGGACCGCGGCAACACCCTCTCGACCGTCGCGCCCGCGCGGAGGACTCACAGGCCGTGTGCCGTCGCCGGGCCCGTGGGCGTCGAACAGGGGCGCATCCACGAGATCCACAAGGGCCTGCTCTCCTCGGGAGACGAGCCGGCTCCCTGGCAACAGCCGGATCCCTGTCAGACAACCAGCTGCGGCGAACCGGCACCAGAACACGTGATACGGATCATCCACAGCCCGCAGGCCTCCGGCAGCGCGAAAAATCATGATCGTGCCGCCTTCGGCCTGCGACCCGGATCAGTCGGCTCACCGGATGTCCGGATGTCCGGATGTCAGGTGGCGAAGTACTTCGCCTCGGGGTGATGGGCGATGATCGCCGACGTGGACTGTTCCGGCACGAGCTGGAACTCCTCGGACAGTTCCACGCCGACCCGCTCGGGGTGCAGCAGATCGAACACGCCGACCTGCTGCTCGAGATCGGGGCAGGCCGGGTAGCCGAAGGAGTAGCGGGAGCCCCGGTATCCCTGGCGGAAGACCGCGGCCAGATCGCCGGAGTCGGCGACGCCAGTGGGTGTGCCGTCCGGCAGCACCAGTTCGGAGCGGACCCGCTTGTGCCAGTATTCCGTGAGCGCCTCGGTGAGCTGGACCGACAGCCCGTGCAGCTCCAGGTACTCCCGGTAGGAGTTGGCCGCGAACAGCTCGGCGGTGACCTCGCTGATCCGCCTGCCCATCGTGACGACCATGAACGGTACGACGTCGACCTGGCCGGACTCCTCCGACCGGTAGAAGTCAGCCAGGCACAGCCGGCGGTCCCGGCGCTGGCGCGGGAAGGTGAAACGGGCCCGCTCCGAACCGTCCCCGGACAGGACGATCAGGTCCTCGCCCTTGCTCACGCAGGGGAAGTAGCCGTAGACGACGGCGGCCTCCAACATCCGCTCGGAGGCGATGCGGTCGAGCCACATCCGCAGCCGCGGGCGTCCTTCGGTCTCCACCAGCTCCTCGTAGGACGGCCCCTCGCCCCCGCGGGCACCGCGCAGCCCCCACTGGCCGAGGAAGGTCGCCCGTTCGTCCAGGAAGGACGCGTAGTCGGCCAACGGGATGCCCTTGACGATCCGCTCCCCCCAGAACGGCGGCACCGGCACCGGGTTGTCGGTGGCTACGTCCGAGCGCGGCGGCAACTCCGTGGGGATCTGCTCGCCCCGGGCCGTGGCCTGGGCGGCCCGGGTAGCCTTGATCCGCTCGGTTCGTTCCCGGCGGGCGCGGCGCGCCGCGGCGCGCGGGTCGTCGGCGAGCGGCGGCGCCTCACCCCGCTTGGCCCCCATCACCGCGTCCATGAGCGCCAGCCCCTCGAAGGCGTCCCGGGCGTAGCGGACATCACCCTGGTAGAGCTCGGCGAGATCCCCCTCGACGTAGGCGCGGGTGAGCGCGGCGCCACCGAGCAGCACCGGCCAGGTGGCGGCCACCCCGCGGGTGTTCATCTCCGCGAGGTTCTCCTTCATGACCACGGTCGACTTGACCAGCAGCCCCGACATGCCGATCGCATCGGCGTCGTGCTCCGCCGCCGCGGTCAGGATCGCGTTGATCGGCTGCTTGATCCCGAGGTTGACGACGGTGTAGCCGTTGTTGGACAGGATGATGTCGACGAGGTTCTTGCCGATGTCATGGACGTCACCCTTGACCGTGGCAAGCACCAGCGTGCCCTTGCCGCGGGCGTCGGTCCTCTCCATGTGCGGTTCGAGGTAGGCGACCGCGGCCTTCATGACCTCGGCGGACTGCAGCACGAACGGCAGCTGCATCTGTCCCGAGCCGAACAGGTCACCGACGACCTTCATGCCGTCCAGCAGGGTGTCGTTGATGATCGCCAGCGGGTCGCGGGAGCGCATCGCCTCGTCGAGGTCGGCCTCCAGACCGGTCCGCTCCCCGTCGACGATCCGCCGCTTGAGGCGTTCGTCCAGGGGCAGGGCCGCCAGTTCCTGCGCGCGGGTCGGCCCGCCGCCGCTGCCCTCCACACCCTCGAACAGGTCCAGGAACCGCGTCAGGGGGTCGTAGCCGTCGCGACGGCGGTCATAGACGAGGTCGAGAGCGACCTCGCGCTGCTCCTCCGGGATGCGCGACATCGGCAGGATCTTGGAAGCGTGGACGATGGCCGCGTCCAGGCCGGCCTGCACGCACTCGGCCAGGAACACCGAGTTGAGCACCACCCGGGCCGCGGGCTTGAGGCCGAAGGAGATGTTGGACAGCCCGAGGATGGTCTGGACGTCGGGATGCCGGCGTTTGATCTCGCGGATGGCTCCGATGGTGGCGACGCCGTCACCGCGGGACTCCTCCTGGCCGGTGCCGAGGGTGAAGGTCAGTGTGTCGATGAAGATGTCGGACTCCCGCATACCCCACTGGCCGGTGAGGTAGTCGATCATCCGTTCGGCGATCCGCGCCTTCCACTCGACCGTGCGGGCCTGCCCCTCCTCGTCGATGCACATCACCACGACGGCGGCGCCATGCTCGGCGATGATCGGCATCACGTGGGCGATCCGGGAGCCCGGCCCGTCGCCGTCCTCGAAGTTGACCGAGTTCACCACCGAACGCCCGCCGAGGCACTCCAGACCCGCCTCGATCACCGGCGGCTCGGTGGAATCGAGCATGACCGGCAGTGTGGACGCGGTCGCGTAGCGGCTGGCGACCTCGCGCATGTCGACCCGACCGTCCCGACCGACGTAGTCCACACACACGTCGATCATGTGCGCACCCTCGCGGGTGGCGGTACGGGCGATCTCGACGACGTCGTCCCACCGGCTGTCGATCAGCGCGTCGCGAAACGCCCTGGATCCGTTGGTGTTGGTACGCTCCCCGATCATCAGGATCGAGGTGTCCTGCCGGAACGGCACGGACTGGTAGAGCGAGGCCGCGGCGGCCTGCTCGGCTGCCGCAGACTGCTCGGCCGCCGACGCGGCCGCGGATGTGGCCGGGGAGCCCGCATGGGAGGCCGCGCGCCGCGAGGTGAGGCCACGGCCGGCGACCCGCTCCACGATCTGGCGCAGATGCTCAGGTGTGGTTCCGCAGCAGCCGCCGACCAGCACCGCACCGTAGTCGCGGGTGAAGGCGTCCTGGGCGTCGGCGAGTTCTGTCGGGGTCAGCGGATAGGTGGCGCCGTCCCTGCCCAGCACGGGCAGGCCTGCGTTCGGCATGACCGACAGCCCGGCCCGGGCATGCTGGGACAGGTAGCGCAGGTGCTCGTTCATCTCGGCCGGGCCGGTGGCGCAGTTCAGGCCGATCAGGTCGATACCGAGTGGCTCCAGTGCCGTGAGCGCGGCGCCTATCTCCGAGCCGAGCAGCATCGTGCCGGTCAGCTCCACGGTGACCTGCGCGATCAGGGCCACCTTCCGGCCGGTCGCGGCCATCGCGCGGCGCGCTCCGATGATCGCGGCCTTGGCCTGCAGGAGATCCTGGGCGGTCTCGACCAGGATGGCGTCGACGCCACCGGCGAGCAGGCCGGCGACCTCCTGCTGGTAGGCGTCCCGCAGCGGCTGGTAGGTGATGTGGCCGAGGCTGGGCAGCTTCGTACCGGGGCCCACCGAACCGATGACAAAACGGGGCTGGCCGGGCCCGCTCCAGAAGTCGGCAGCCTCACGGGCTATCCGGGCGCCCGCCTCGGCCAGTTCCCCGATACGGTCAGCGATGCCGTACTCTCCGAGATTGGCGAGGTTAGCCCCGAACGTGTTCGTCTCGACTGCGTCACACCCGACAGCGAAGTAGGCGTCGTGTACTGCCCGCACCACGTCTGGACGCGTCACGTTCAGGATCTCGTTGCAGCCTTCATGGCCCTCGAAGTCGTCAAGAGCCAGGTCGGCAGCCTGCAGCATCGTTCCCATGGCGCCGTCGGCTACCACAACGCGCTCGGCCAGGACGGAAAGCAGATCTCCTCGCACGTCGGAAGCGTACCGGTAGCATCACCGCCGCCCGCAGTAGCAGCTTGTGGCCACCGCCGGGTTTGCCCTGCTTACAGCCCTTCCGACCGGCAATATTTTCGTCGGCTGGACGGCAGAGCGGGGCGGGCCGGGTCAGTCTCGCGGTATTTCTCCGGCAGTGGGTCACAAGGATCCACCGGCACGCACGAACGTAGGACGTACCGTTGCACTGTCATAGGGGCAGTGAACCGCCAGGGGGCGGCAGGAGGTGGCAGGTGATCGAGTTCTCCGGTGTCGGTCAGCTACGGTCGCCGATCGTAGTGGCTGCCTTCGAAGGCTGGAACGATGCCGCGGACGCGTCGTCCGCGGCTGTCGAGCATCTGGAGTCGATGTTCGAGGCAAAGGTCATTGGTGCCATCGATCCGGACGACTACTACGACTTCCAGGTGAACCGGCCGACGGTGAGTGGAACCGACAGCGCTCGTAAGATCGCCTGGCCGACGACCCGGCTGTCGGTGGCGCATCCGGCGAACGGCGAGAACGACCTGGTTCTCATCCGCGGTCTCGAGCCGAACATGCGCTGGCGTGGCTTCACCGACGAACTGATCGAAGCCGTGCACGCCCTCGGCAGTGACACGGTGGTCAGCCTCGGCGCCCTGCTCGCGGACTCGCCGCACACCCGGCCGGTGCCGATCAGCGGCACTGCCGGGGATGCCGCCAGTGCCGCCCGCTTCCGCCTGGACCCGTCGAAGTACGAGGGCCCGACCGGCATCGTCGGGGTGTTCGCGGACGCGTGCTCCCGCGCCGGGCTCGCGTCGGTGTCCTTCTGGGCGGCCGTCCCCCACTATGTGGCCAACCCGCCCTGTCCGAAGGCGACGCTGGCGTTGCTGCGGCGGGTCGAGGATCTGCTGGACATCGAGATTCCCCTGGGTGACCTGGCCGAGCGGGCCCGGGCCTGGGAACGTCAGGTGGACGAACTCGCCGCCGGTGACACGGAGGTCGCCGAGTACGTCCGTGCGCTGGAGTCGAGGGAACCGGAAACCGAGCTGCCGGAAGCCAGCGGGGACGCGATCGCCCGCGAATTCGAACGCTACCTGCGCCGCCGCGGGCAGTGATCACATGATCCCCGTGTGGCGTCCCGGGCGCGACACGGGGACCTCCGCACCGCTCCTCGACAGCTGCTATTCCTCGACGATCTCGGCGTCGATGATGTCCTCGTCGTCACGATAACGTGGCGGGCTGCCGGCCATCTTCGCCGGCCGGGAGAAGAAGCTGGCGTCGGCGACGCCCTGGTCGGCTTCTGCCGCCGTCTGCACAGGTGTGGATGCCTGCGGGCGGTATGCCGCGGTCCGCTCGTGCTCCTCGGCATCCCCGGTGCCGGCTCGGGCCAGTTCCGTGACGGCCCGGTCGATCTCCTCGGTGTTCATCAGGCTCCGCAGCCGCAGCAACGCACCGAGCACCTCGCCCTGCTGGTGACGCAACGTCTCCAAGCTGCCGGACAGCTGCGCGATCTGCGTCTCGATGTCGGCGTGGCGCTGCGCCGCGTCCAGCCGGGACTGCTCGATCGCGTCGAAGAGCAGCTTGTCGGCCTGTTCGCGCGCCTTGCGCACGATGGGATGGTTGGCGGCGGAGTCTTCGATCACCTCCTCCAGGGCCCGCTCGGCAATGCTGCGGGCACCCGCGACGATCTCGTCGGCCTCCTGCTGCGCGATCGCCAACATGATGCCGATCCGTCCACCTGCCTGCGCGGATGACCTGGGGGGCAGGTGCGACTCGGCGTCCTGGCGGTGGCGTTCGCTTTCCAACGCCGCCTCGGCGGCGGCCGCTCGCACCGTGACCTGGCTTGCGTACCGCCACAGCGCGTCCAGATACTCCTCGACCTGCTGGGGGTCGTAACCACGCGCCACCTCGTCGAACGTCGGCCGTTCACTGAACGTCGGTCGTTCGCTGTAGGTTCCAGCGTCTGCCCGCTGGTAGTGGGCGCCCATCAAACTGAACATCCTCCAGGCACAACAGGATCAGGGCACGACGGGATCAAGGTCTATCCCAAGTAGCGAGTCGATGATGGCACGCGCCAATCCGGGGGCATCGGGGTCCTGACCGCCCACGGTCACAGTGGTGGTCGCCCAGCGGTCGACCGCGGCGACAGCGCCCGGGGCGTCGAGATCGTCCGCAAGGTGCCGGCGGACATCGTCGAGCAGCGGCCGGGCGTCCGGACCCCGCTCACGGGCGGTTGCCGCCTGCCAACGGTCCAGCCGTTCACCGGCGGTGTCAATCACAGCTGGTGTCCATTCCCAGCCCACAGCGTGATGATGGTCGAGCAGGGCGAGCCGGATTGCCGCCGGTTGGATGCCGCCGCGCAACAGACGGGAGACGAACTCCAGGTTCCCCCTCGACTTCGACATCTTGTGGCCGTCGAGGGAAACCATGGCGGTATGCACGTAGGCACGGGCGAACGGCCACACGCCGCTGGCGACCTCCGCGTGGGCAACGCCACACTCGTGGTGGGGAAACACAAGGTCGGTGCCGCCGCCCTGAATGTCGATGCTGTCACCCAAATGAGCCAGGGCGATAGCAGCGCATTCGATGTGCCAGCCTGGCCGACCCGGTCCGAACGGAGAAGGCCACGCCGGTTCCCCGGCACGTTCCGCGCGCCACAGCAGAGGGTCGAGCGGGTCCTTCTTGCCGAGGCGCTGCGGATCACCGCCACCACCCGCGGCCCGGGTGACCATTTCGGCATGGCTGAGATGGGAGACCTCACCGAACCGGGGAGCCGCGCCGATTGGGAAATAGATGTCCTGCTCGACCTGATAGGCGGCGCCGCGGGCGCGCAGCTGCTCGATCATCTCGATGACGAGCGGAATCGACTCGACCGCTCCGGCGTACACCGCTGGAGGCAGGATGCGCAACGCGGCCATGTCAGCGCGGAACAGGTCGGTCTGGCTGCGGGCAATCTCCCGCCAGTCCAGGCCGTCCCGCCGGGCACGCTCGAACAACGGGTCGTCGACGTCGGTGACGTTCTGGACGTAGACGACGTCGTGCCCGGCGTCCAGCAGGACCCGGTGCGCCAAGTCGTAGGTGAGATAGGTGAATGCATGCCCAAGATGCGTGGCATCATACGGGGTGATCCCGCAGACGTACATTCGGGCTGTCTGCCCCGCGGCGAGCGGGCGCACCGAACGGGTGGCCGTGTCGGAAACCCGAAGGGGTAATCCCCGGCCAGGCAGCCGGGAGCGGGTGGGAGCCGGCCAGGATTGCATGCAGTCAGCGTAGCCGTGTCCACGGACGGAACATGCCTTTCCCCCGATAGTCGCTTCGCGACGATCGGGGGACCCCTGGCTCGAGGGCTGGCCACCGTTCGTGGCTTGCCGATCATCTGGCGATGATCGGCAAGAAAAAGGATTGGAACGCGAAGTCGCTTCGCGACGATCTGCTGGACTCCTGCGCCTGCCCTGTTGTTCAGAAGGGTGGCCAAGGGATTGCGGGCCAGTCACCGGAAGGTGTCGGAAAGCGGCGTTCGGTCAACAGCCGGACTACTCGGGCCCGCAAACCGTTGATCTCCGCATCGGTGAGAGGGCCGGCGAGCGTCCCCGCGAGAGAGCCATCGAGTGCCTCCCGCAGACACGTCAGCAGTTCCACCTCGTCGGCGTGCAGACGCTGCCCCCGCCACGTCCACAGCACTGTCCGCAGTTTGTTCTCGACGTGAAAGGTCACCCCGTGGTCGACGCCGTAGATGCGCCCGGACGGGGCGGGCAGCAGGTGACCACCTTTGCGGTCGGCATTGTTGACCACGGCGTCGAACAGGGCGATCGTCCGCAACTGAGGATCGTCGGAGCGGGTGAGGGCGAACAGGTCGACGGTCTCGTCGACGTCGATCCACAGCTGGACCATGCCCACGCCGAAAGGGCCGCCCCGCAGCACCGTCGGCGGCACGATCCCCACGCCGGTTTCCTCGGAGACCAGGTAGGCCGCGCGTTCGCGGCCGGCCAGCGTTCCGTCGGGGAAGTCCCACAACGCACGCTCGCCGCGAACCGGCTTGTAGACGCACCGGCCGCTGACACCGTCCAGGCTGATCTCGCAGTACAGGGTCGTGTTGCTGGCCTCTACCAGGCGTCCGGTGACGGTGATCTCACCGTTACCGAGCAGTGTGAGAGCGTCGGACGCGTCGAGACCTCCGGCGTCGGCTGGGTCGAGTGCCGGACGTCCGGGCGGCGTGACGTTGGAAGCGTGCTCACTCACGCCCCTAAGTCTGGCTGCCCGTACGCGCACTCGTCCCTCCCTCTCCGGCCAGAAGCAGCCTCTCCGGCCAAAGGCGGCTCGATCATTGTTGATGCGCCGCCAGAGGAGAGCACAATCACCCTTGGCTATGACCCGCCGCCGACGATGGCGTCACCATCGTCGGCGGCAGGCGTCCGCGGTGCTGGTAGCAGGTCTGCGACGGCACCGCCCCGGTCGTTCACCCGGATCATGAACGGTCGCCGTTCGGTGTAACGGATGACGGTGAGTGAACAGGGATCCACCGAAATTCGCTGGAACAGGTCGAGGTGCATGCCCATGGCGTCCGCGACGATCGCCTTGATGACATCGCCGTGGGAGCAGGCCAACCAGACCGTGTCCGGTCCCAGCCGGGCGTTCCAGTCCCGCACCGCCGCAACGGCCCGGTACTGGGTGTCGCGCAGGGCCTCTCCCTCGGGGCCGGGGAAGACCACCGCGCTGGGGTGTTCCTGGACGGTCCGCCACAGCGGGTCGGCGGTCAGCGCCCTCATCTCCTGACCGGTCCAGTCGCCGTAGTGGCACTCCCCGAGCCGGTCGTCGATGGTGACGACATCCCTTCCCTCGGCAGCGGAAACCGGCACGACACCGGGGATGCGCCCGACCTGCTCGGCGTCATCGACCCGCTCGCCCTGGTGCGAAGCGATCGCCTCGGCGGTCTCGCGGCAGCGTTGCAGGGGACTTGAGACAATGGCGGTGAGCGGGATGGACGCCAGACGCTGGGCCAACGCCTGAGTCTGAGCTCGGCCTCTGTCATCCAGACCGACTCCCGGCGTCCAGCCGAGGAGGATGGAACCGGTCACCGCGGTCAGCCCGTGGCGTACGAGCAGGACGGTGGTCACCGGGCCTGCCGGACGCCGGCTACCACGCCTGCTGTCACACCATGCGCAACGTTCACACCATTCGCAGCGATGGCAATGGTGGCAACGAACGCCTGCACGACGCTCATCTGCTCGACACTCGTCTCCACAATGATCATTGTCATGGCGTGGGCGTAATCACTCCCGAAGCCACCAGTAGAAGTACCAGGCTACCCAGCGCCACTCGATATGCGAAGAACACCATCGTGCTGTGCCGGACGAGGAACTTCAACAGGCCGGCTATGGAGGCGTGGCCGACGCCGAAGGCGAGGATGGTAGCGAGCAGCGTCGGTTCCGCGCCCGCGCCGCCGGTGCCACCGATCTTGCGGAGCTCCAGAAGGCCGGAGAGCACCACGGCGGGGATCGACAGCAGGAAGGAGCGCCGTTCGTCGAGCGTCGCGTCAACGCCGGGACGAGGGCGGGGACGACCAGGACATCACCAAATATCACCGTCAGTCGCTATCGGCGGCACTCCGGATTCGGCGTGGAACAACATGTCTGCCGGTCGCTCTAAACTGCCGGCATGCCGGCCGAGACCATCTCCACCGACGCACTGCCCAACCTGACCAGGGACGGGGTGCCAACGGTCGACCCGGCCGGCGGCGCGGCCGTGGTGTTCGGTGCCTTTTGCGCGGCGGGGCTGTGGCCGGGGCTCGGCCGGACGACCGCGGCGCGCCTGCCCGAAGCCGGGATCCGTACGCCCTCCGACGTCGACGCGACCCGGCTGGCGACCGTCCCGGGTGTCTCCCCCGCCCGGGCCCGGCGGTTGGTGGATTCCTTTTCCGCAGCCGGGAACGCTTATGCCGCGGCCGAGTTGCTGGTCCTGGCCGATCTGCCGGTCCGCCTGGTCCGCAGGTTGGTCGACGAGCTCGGGCCGGGTGTGGGCGACGCCCTGCGCGCCGATCCATGGGCGCTGCTCGCCGCGGGCGAGGCGGAACTCGCCCAGGCCGACCGGCTGGCCCGCGCGATGGGTGCGGGCCGTGACGACGGCCGGCGTGGTCCTGCGGTGGTCGCGCACCTGCTGCGCCGCGCCGCGTTCCGGTTCGGGGATACCGCGGCGCCGGTGGACACGCTCCTGCGGACCGCCGCCCGCGACGGGGTCGTGGACCCGGCGGCGGCGCTGGGTACCGCGGTCGAGGAAGGCCGGATGGTCGTCACCGACGGGCTGGTCGCGCTCGAGCGGTACACCACGGCGGAACAGACCCTGGCCGAAGGGGTCGCGCGGCTGCTGGCCATTGCCGAGCCGCTGCGTCCCGGGTCCGTACGGCCCAGGACACCTGCCGCACCGGCACGTCCGACGGCCGCTACCGAAAACGACGATCTTCCTGACATGTTCGACGACTTCGACGGCGAAGACGTCGAGGACGACCCCGGGGAGCCCGCGGACCCTGAACCCGTCGCCGTCGCCGAGGGAGCGGAGGACGAGGACGAGGACGTCGCCGCGGTCCTGGCCGGTCTGGACGAGACCCAGCTGCATGCCGCCCGCACCGCCCTCGACGTCGGTGTGAGCGTGCTCACCGGCGGGCCGGGAACGGGCAAAAGCCGAACGGTCGCCGCGGTCGTGCGTCTGGCCCGCGCAGCCGGCGCGCAGGTGGCTCTGGCGGCTCCGACCGGTCGGGCCGCCAAACGCCTGGAGGAGCTGTGCGGGTGGCCGGCGAGCACACTGCACCGGCTGCTACAGGCGCAGGGGATGTCCGGGGCCTTCGCGCGTGACGTCGACAATCCGATCGAGGCGGACCTCGTCGTGGTCGACGAGGTGTCCATGCTGGACGCCGAGCTCGCCGCGGCCCTGCTCGACGCCTGCGCGGATGGCACCCATCTGCTGCTCGTCGGGGATCCGGCACAGCTGCCCAGCATCGGCCCGGGCCGGGTGCTGGCGGACCTGCTCGCGGCCGGGGTGGCGCCCGTGACCGAGCTGCAACGCCTCTACCGGCAGTCCGAGGGCGGGGGGATCGCGACGCTGGCGATGGCCGTTCGCGCCGGTGAGCTGCCCGCGCCTCCGTCCGGACCGGACCGCGAGGTGGTGGTGGTACCCACCCGCGGCGCGGGCGAGGCGGCGCACCGGGTCGTCCAGCTTGTCACCGACTCCATCCCGCGGGCGCTGGGCATACCTGTCGCGGACGTCCAGGTGGTGACTCCCGTCCACGGCGGTCCCGCGGGGACGGAGGCGCTGAACGCCGCGCTCAAGCAGGTGCTCAATCCCGGGGGCGGGAGCAACGGCGGGTTCGACGTCGGGGACCGGGTCGTGGCCACCGCGAACCATCTCGACGACGGGTTCGCCAACGGCGAGATCGGCGTGGTGACCGCTGCCGGTGACAAGGGCGCTCTCACGGTGGCGTTTCCCGGTGGGGACGTGGAAGTCCCCGGTGGGGCTGTCGGGGATCTGCGACACGGCTGGGCGGTTACGGTCCACCGTGCCCAGGGCAGCGAGTGGCCGGCGGTGGTGGCCGTGTTCCCCCCGGAGGCGGGCCGGATGCTGACCCGTCCCCTGATCTACACCGCGTTGACCCGGGCGCAGCGGCATCTGTCGGTGGTGTCCGTGAACGGCCCGGGACTGCGGGCCGCGGTGCACCAGTCCGGTGGTCGGCAGCGCTGCACACTGCTGCCGGCCCTGCTCGCCCAGGAGATCCAGCCTGAGGCGGCCGACGAGGAAGGACGATAGCCCGGACCATGGGCCCATCCGAACTTTCCTCCGCCCCGGAAAGGGGCGCGGGACGTCGACCGGCCGACACCGACGATCGGCAGGCTGGCACTGTGAGTACCGTCTCGCTGGTGAGTGCCGACTTTTCCGGGAGCCCGGTGGTGGATCTGCCCGCATCGGGTGCGGTGTCCCTCGCACCGACGGCGGTGTCCGTCGCACCAACGGCGCCGGCACCGGCTGTGGTACCAATTGTGCTACCAATTGTGGTATCGGATGTGGCTCCAGCGGTGGCACCCTCCCCGGATGCGGCACGCACCTCGTCGGCGGCCGATTCCAGCGGAGTCGGGCGGCGTCCGGCCGCCCGCAGGTGGGCGGTGCACGAGGAGCGCTGGGTGCGCAGGCTGTTGCTCGTCGCCACCGTCGCCGCGATCGTGACCGGGGCCTTCCTGCGCTTCGCGACCCCGAGCCACCTGTGGCTGGACGAGTCGCTGACGGTGGAGATCGCCCGCAGACCGGTCGGCGGACTGCTCGACGCACTGCGGCGTGACGGCTCACCGCCGTTGTACTACCTCTCGCTGCACGTGTGGATCATGATGTTCGGGACCGGTGACGTTGCCGTCCGCGCGCTGTCGGGCATCCTGTCGCTGGTCACCCTGCCGGTCGCCTGGGTCGCCGGTCGCCGGGTCGGGCGGGTGGCTGCGATGTTCGGCAGCGGTGACGCCAACACCCTGCGGCGGGCGGGCATCGCGGCCCTGCTGCTGTTCGCCTGTTCGCCCTACGCGATCCGCTACGGCAGCGAGACCAGGATGTACTCGCTGGTCGTCCTGCTGGTTCTGCTGTTCGGGTTGGCCCTGGTGCGGGCGTTGGAACAGCCGACCCGCCGCCGGCTGGTGGTGCTGACCGCGGCCACCTCGGCGCTGGTCTACACCCACTACTGGACGTTTCTGCTGCTCACCACGGTTGCGGTGTTCCTTGCGGTGCAGGCGCTGCGCAGGGTGACCTACCGCCGCTCGGCGCTGTCGGCCCTGTTCGCGATGATCGCCTCGGCGGTGGTGTTCGCGCCGTGGATGCCGTCCTTCCTGTTCCAGATGTTGCACACGGGCACGCCGTGGGCGGCTCGGGTGCAGGCGCAGATCCTGCTGGACACGGTGTTCGACTGGGCCGGTCCCACCTCGACCGGCGCGCTGCTCGGGGTGGTGCTGCTCGGTGCGGCACTGCTCGGTCTTACCGGGAGACCTCAGGACGACGGGTTGCACATCGTCCCGACCGGGCGTGTGCCAGGACGCTATCTGGCCGCATTGTGGCTCGTCCCACTAGCCCTCGCCTATCTGGTCAACACCACAGGCGGTAGCGCCTATACGGAGCGCTACACCGGGATCTCGCTGCCGGCCTTCCTGCTGCTCGCCGCGCTCGGCATCGGTCTCCTGCCCGGACGGGTACGCGCCACGATCCTGGTCATCGTCTGCGTGACCGGACTGTTCGGTGGTTGGCACATGACCCGGCAGGAACGCACCCAGGCCGCCGAGATCGCGAACCGGATCTCGGCGCTGGCCCGGCCGGGTGACGTGGTCGCCTACTGCCCCGACCAGTTGGGTCCGGCGGTGTACCGGGCCATCGAGCGCCGCGGTGGCCTCGACGTCAGGCAGATCGTCTACGCCGACACCAGTGGGCCGGCGCTGGTCGACTGGGTCGACTACGCCGTTCGGATGCGACGGGCCAGCGGCGCGGACTTCGCCGCCCGGGTGAACGCCATGGCCGGACCCGGCCATGCGGTGTTCCTGGTCCGGGCGGATGGCTACAAGACCCTGGAAGGAGCCTGCGCGGTCGTCTCGGACCAGCTGGCAGCCCTGCGTGACCGCACCTTCCAGGTTGACCGCCGCATGGTCTACGAGGGTGCCTCGCTCGAACGGTTCTCAACTCTGCGCTGATCGACTCTGGATTCCTGTATCCCCTGGGAGATTCCTGTATCCCCCAGGGGCCGATCGACGGCACGCAGGCTCAGCGTCATCACCAGGAGCGCCATCGGTAACGTGTAGTGGTTGAAGTACGACTGTTTGTTCATGACGTCGAGGGTCAGCAGCACCACGGCGGCGCCCACGCAGAACCCGGCCGCGTCCGAGCGCGCCCGCCAGGCCAGCCAGTAGGCGCCTGCCAGCGCGAGGAGCATCGGGGCGAATCCGGTCCTGACACCGGCGTGGACCAGCACGCCGGGTATGGACAGCGAGTCACCCCGGACGGGGTAACGCAGGTTGGTCATCACCGCGTCCGCCCAGAAGTCCGCCGGCCCGGCCAGCACCCAGGGCGCGACCAGCGCCGCCGCGGCGGCGGCCGCCACGAGCACCCGCCTCGGCCCGAATGCCGGCCACACCGCCGCGACCGGAACCAGCAGCGCCAGATGCTGCTTGCTGGCGAGGGCGAGGGCGAACGCGGCGACCGCCCAGCCCGTCCGGCCCGCGCGCACCGCCCACACCATCCCGGCCAGACAGGCGACGACCAGCGGTTCGGTCCAGGACTGCTGCAGCGCGTACATGGACCCGGGGAAGACCAGCACCACCAGTGGCAGCGCCGCCGGGACGTCGGTCTCCGCGTCCCCGTCCCCGTCCCCGTCGGGGGCTATCGCACCGGCGATCCGGCGGATCGCGACGGCGGCGAGCACGAGCGCGAACAACAGGCCGTAACGGACGTCCCCGAGCAGCAACCGGAACGGTGCGAGCAGCAGCGTCGTGCCGGGCAGGTAGGGGTAGACGTCGAACAGCCCGTAAACCGGGTACTCGGCGCGGCTGGGCGCCCACTGCTGCCGGTACATGTCCGCGCCGTCGAGCAGGCCGCGTCCGGAGACCTGCAGCAGGTGGAAGACGTCGATCCGGGGCGCCGGCGAGGCGAGGATCATCGCGACGCCGGCGCCCACGACCAGGCCGACCACCGGCCAGAAGCATGCCGGCGAGGCGAGCCGGCGGGCTGCCCTCCGGCGGCTCGTCGGTGTCGAAGAGCTCGTCGGTGTCGAGGGATGTGCCCGCAGCAGGAGCGAGCCTGCGGTGAGCAGTCCGGCGGCCACCCCGAGCGCGTCGGAGACGTCCGCCCACCTCCCGGCCGCGTAGTAGCGGGGCCGCAGCGCCACACCGACCGCGAGCACCCCGGCCAGTCCCGTCCATGCGGCGCCATGCCAGTGCCACGCACGCCGCCGCAGTCGGTCGGCGAGGCCGGCCGCGGCCAGCAGTACGGCGATCCAGCCGGCGAGCACGAAAACCAGCGGCCAGGGGCCTCGCCCGTCGCCCGCGCCGATGCCCACCGCGACTGCGCTCCAGCCGATCAGCAGCAGGGCCGCTGTCCCCCGATCCGGGTGGCCCGGGGACACCCGCCCGGGTGTGGTGGCCGGATTTTTCGCCCTGGCGGGTAGGGGCACTGCCATGACGTGCACCATGCCAGAGTGCGCGTGGGCGGCCGCCGGGCGGAGCCGAACCCGTTCGCCGGGGTCGTGTTGTCGCGGCCGCCAGGGGTCGCGGACAAGCGCCCATCCGGGTCATGCCAGACTGAGAAGCAGAGCCGGATTATTGTCCACCGGCATCTTGGTGTGTCACACGGATGACCATCACGTGCGAAGTTGAGGAGAGGTCAGGCACAGTGGCCGAAAAGCCCGAGGTCGTCGTTATCGGAGCCGGACCGGCAGGTCTTACAGCTGGCTGGGAGCTGGTGAAACGGGACGTACCCGTGACGGTCCTCGAGGGTGACTCGGTGGTGGGGGGTATCAGCCGCACCGCTCAGCGTGAAGGCTGGCGGTTCGACATCGGTGGGCACCGCTTCTTCACCAAGGTGCCCGAGGTCGAGGCGCTCTGGCACGAGATTCTGCCCGACGAGGACTTCCTGATGCGCCCGCGGTCGAGCCGCATCATGTACAGCGGAAAGCTGTTCGATTACCCGCTGCGTGCCGGCAACGCCCTGCGCGGCCTGGGTGCCCTCGAGGCCGCGCGCTGCATCTTCTCCTATTTCTGGGCGAGGGTCCGCCCGCCGAAGGACCAGACGAAATTCGAGGGCTGGGTTGCGTCCCGTTTCGGCTGGCGCCTCTACCGGATCTTCTTCAAGACCTACACCGAGAAGGTGTGGGGGGTGCCGGCCAGCACGATCGAGGCTGACTGGGCCGCGCAGCGCATCAAGAACCTCTCGCTGTTCAACGCCATTGTGAACGCGGTCATGCCGAGGCGGAACCAGAAGGACATCGCCTCCCTCATCGAGGAATTCCAGTACCCGAAGTACGGGCCCGGAATGATGTGGGAGACCGCCGCAAACAAGATCACCGAGCGCGGCGGAAAGATCGTCTTCGAGGAGAAGGTCCGCACGATCCACCATGAGGACGGCCGGGCCACCGGGGTGACCACGGTGGTCACCGGCGGGTACGGCTCGGCCGCGGGCGCGCCGGAGGCGTCCCGGACCGACATCGGCAGCGAGCACCACTACGACGCGGACGAGATCGTGTCGTCGATGTCGTTCTCCTCTCTGATACGTACGATGGATCCCCCGGCCCCGGCCCACGTCCTGGCGGCCGCAAACGCGCTGCGCTACCGGGACTTCCTCACCGTCGCGCTCGTGGTCCCCGAATCCGCCGGTTTCCCGGACAACTGGATTTACATCCATTCCCCCGAACTGCTGGTCGGGCGCATCCAGAACTTCGCGTCGTGGTCGCCGTTCCTCGTGAAAGAGGGACGTACCTGCCTCGGGATGGAGTACTTCGTCTTCGAGGGTGACGAGACCTGGTCGATGCCCGACGACGACCTGATCGCACTCGCATCCAAGGAACTCGCCGCCCTGGGTCTCGTTCCGGTGGACCAGGTGGAGCGCGGTTTCGTGGTGCGCATGCCGAAGGCCTACCCGTTCTACGACGCGGACTACAAGAAGAACGTGGAAATCATGCGTGGATGGCTTGCCGAAGCCGCACCGAACGTTCACCCGGTCGGCCGCAACGGCATGCACCGTTACAATAACCAGGACCACTCGATGTACACCGCTCTGCTGAGTGTGCAGAACATGGTGGACGGTGCCAACCATGACGTGTGGAGCGTCAACGTCGAGGAGGACTACCACGAGGAAGTCTCTCCTGGCTACACCAGCAAGACATCGCGTTAACCTGAGTCGGCGGGACTGGAGGATCTGACCGTGACCGACGTCGCGGTTCGGCCGGTGGAGAACATCCCCGATCCGGCCGGAGCGGGCCTGAACCGCCCTGACCGGGCGGTTCTCCTCTTCAAGGCAGCACTGTTCGTTGTTGTTGTCGGGGCAGTGGCGGTACGTTTTTCCGCCCGCCAGGCGTTGTGGCTGGACGAGGCCCAGAGCGTGGCAATTGCGCGGCTTCCGTTGACCGGGCCGGGCACGACGCTGTTCGACGGGCTTCGCCAGGATGGCTCACCACCGCTGTACTACCTGCTGTTGCACGGTTGGATCGAGCTGTTCGGAACCGGCACGTCCGCGGTGCGGGCCCTGTCTGCGTTGGTGAACCTGGCCGCCGCCGCGCCGCTGTACCTGCTGGCCCGGCGGGTGGTCGGCGCACGCGCCGCGCAGGTGGCGGTGGTGCTGTACCTCACCTCGCCGTTCGCGTTGTACTTCGCGACCGAGACCCGGATGTACAGCCTGGTGGTGTTTCTGACCGCAACCGGCGGAGTGGCGCTGGAGAGCACGCTGCGCCGGCGTTCGGCGGGTTCGGTCGTCGCGTTGGCGCTGTGCGCCGGCATGCTGGCGCTGACCCACTACTGGTGCTTCTACCTGCTGTTCACGGTGGCGGGGTGGCTGTTTCTGATCGTGCTGCGACCGCGGCCGGGATGGGGCAGGCAGGCACCGCTGGCGGGTCTGGGTGGCATCGCCGCTGGTGGCCTGGTGTTCGCCCCCTGGCTGGGGGGCTTCTTCTACCAGTTGGCGCACACCGGGACGCCGTGGGGAGAGCCGGCCACGTTCGCGGCGATCGCGCACGCCTACGGGCAGTGGGCGGGCGGTCCCACCACCGGCGGGCGGACGCTGCTGTTCCTCGTCACCGGGCTCGCCGCGGCCGGGGTGGCGGGCCGGGCGATCGACGGCCGATATGTGATGATCGACCTGAAGGGCCTCGAACCGGGGCGGACGCTGTTCTTCCTGGCCACCGTCACCCTTGTGGTGGCCGTTGCCGCGGGCAAGGTGGTGGGCAACGCCTGGGCCGATCGCTATACCGCCACGGCGTTCGTCCCGTTCCTTCTGGTGATCGGTCTTGGGCTGACCGTCATCGTCGACAGCCGGATGTTCCGGGGAATCGTCCTGGCGTGCGCGCTGCTGGGACTCGCCGGTGGCTACACCGACCTGTCCCGCACCCGTACCCAGGCCAGCGAGACCGCGAGCATACTCGAGCGCCTCGGGCATCCCGGCGACGTGCTGCTGGTCTGCCCGGACCAGCTCGGCCCAGGGCTGGCGCGCACGGTCCCCGCATGGATGCACGTGTATGTCGTCCCGACCTACGCGCCACCCGACCGGGTCGACTGGACCGACTACGAGAACCGTAACACCAACGCCAACGGCGTGATCGTCGCGGATCGGGCGCTGGCGGAGGCCGGTCCGGGCAACAACGTCTTTCTCGCCGGGTCGGGTTCGTACCGTACCTACGAGACCCTGTGCACCCAGGTACGCGGGCGGCTCGCCGACCAGCGTCCACGAGCCGACGAAGTCATGAAGCAAGGCATGGCGGCCGACGTGTGGGAGAACTTCGCCCTGTTGCGCTTCCAACCCTAGGGTTCAGGGCTCTCCGGTGGATCTTCGATCGCGCGGATCAGCGGCCTCCCTCCGTACGTTGACGATTGCTCACCGTACGCTCACGGCGTCCCGGCGGGAGGCCGCCGTCCTGCCCGAGCGCCCACCCGGCCGGGCTCCCCGGCTCGCCACGATCAGACACCGGTGGCACGGCTGGCATGGCTGGCATGAGCTGCCTCTGCGTGAGGTCGCCCTCGCCTGGCTGGCCGCACGCATCGTGACAGGCGCCGCGTACGCGCTGGCCCACTACGTCAGCGGACAACTGGACGCTGCCCGTCCCGCCGGCAGCACCGGCATGGGGCTGACGCTGACCGGCCCGCTCGGCTGGGACGCGGGCTGGTACTCGGGTATCGCCGAGCACGGATACGCCGGGTCCGGTGAGCAGAGCCTGCGGTTCTTTCCCCTGTTGCCGCTGCTCGTGCGCGCCGTCACGGTGCTGCCCGGGCTCGGTGGGCACACCGGCACCGGTGTCGCCCTGGTCGTGCTGGTGAACCTGACCGCGTTCGCCTTTGTGACGGCGCTTGCCCGGCTGGCTCGTCACGAGGGCTTCGACCCCGCGACGGTTTCCCGTGTGATCTGGCTGACCTCGCTGGCTCCGCCCGCGTTCGTGCTGGTCATGGGCTACACCGAGGCGTTGTGGGGGCTGCTGGCAGTCGGTGTGTTCGCGGGGATCCGTACCCGGCGATGGGAACTCGCCGCCGCCTGTGGGCTGTTCGCCGGGTTGTGCCGGCCCGTGGGCATCCTGCTGATCGCCCCGGTGGCCCTCGAAGCGGCCCGCGGGATCACAGCGGCCGGCGCCACCGACCGGCTGCGCCGCGCGGTGGCCGTTATGGCGCCGGCCGCGGGTCTGGGCGGGTACCTGCTGTGGGCCCGGATCGCCTACGGGGACGCACTTGCGCCGATCCGGCTGCAGCGACAGCAGTCGCTGCACGGCAGCTCCTCGAACCCCGCAGAGGTGATCTGGAATGCGGCCCGGGGCATCAGCCACGGCGAGGTGGGCACCGCCCTACACGTTCCGTGGCTGATGCTTGTCATCGCGCTGCTCGTGGTCATGATACGGACACTGCCGGCTTCCTACCCGGTGTGGGCCGCGCTGACTGTCGCCGCGGTACTCACCGGCAGCAACCTGGACTCCAGCGAACGATACGCCTACGGCGCGTTCCCGTTCCTGTTCGTCGCAGCCGCTGTGACTCTGCATGACGAAATGTTCCGCATTGTGTTGACGGCATGCGCCGCGATGATGGTGGTGTACGCCTCCCTGGCCTTCCTCGGCCTCTACATACCGTAGCTCTCACTACCCGAAGTGACTGAAGTAACTGGAAAGAGGCTCTGCCCCTGTCCCCGGGCACTCTTACGGGTTCGTCACACCGCCAGTCCACCTCGTCGTTACGGTGGCATCATGGACGTGGAGTATCAGCGGTTGTACCTACCGCCTGGAACGGACCGCCTGCAGGCGCTGGCAGTGCTCACCCTGCACGCCGAGTTCGGTGACTGGGAGCTCGAGCGGCTGCGCCTGTTCCCGGACGGATCCCGGCGTGTGGTGCTACGCCGCCCGCACAAGCGGGGTGGACTGCCCGGCTACCTGCCCACCTGACTGATCGCCTCGGCCCCGTCCTTGTGGCAGCTCCAGTAGCCGGACCGCGATCGCACATACCCGACCGGTAACCAGCCCGATCACCGGATCAGCGCTGGTCGGTCGCGATGAGACATCCCCCGCGGGTGCGCAACCCGGACGGGCAGACAGGCGTCAGGATGACTGGTAAACGGTAGAAGCCGCACTAACCCGCCAGCAGGGGGACCTGGCCTCCCGGACCTGTCAGATCGGCTTCCGGAGCCCGGACGCGAGAAGAACCATGATCGCGCGGCCGTTGGCCCTCCAGCCCAAGGACTTGGGCCTCCGACAGCGCGAAAAGAACATGATCGCGCTGCCTTTGGCCTCCAGGAAGGACCTGCCGCGATGGTCGACAGCGGATCCGTGCCGCCCGGCGGTCAACCCGGGCCGAGCGAACCCGAGCCAGGCGGAACCGGGCCACGGGCTGAGCGGGCCATCCAGGCGACCACCATCGTCGCGGTGGTCGCGGTCGCGGCGGTGGCCGCTTTCGTCTCCTACCGGCATATGCGGGGAGTAGCCCTCGAGCAGGGAGAAGATCGCATCGCCGCGACGGTCATTCCGTTCAGTGTCGACGGCTTGATCGTTGCCGCGTCCATGACGATGCTGCGTGACCGGCGCGCCGGGCGACCCCGCTCCTGGCTGTCCTACACGCTGCTGACGTTGGGTGCGTGCGCGTCGTTGGCGGCGAACGTCATGCACGCCGAGGCCACCCTGGCTGCCCGGATCATCGCCGGCTGGCCGCCGCTGGCGCTGCTCGGTTCCTACGAGCTGCTCATGCGCCAGATCCACACCAGCCACCGCACGACGGGCGGCAGCGTGGCGATCACGGTTCCGGCTCAGCGCGGCGAACAGCAGGCGGCATTATCGGCCGTCTCCACGTTACCGGCAACGCCGACGGCCGGGTCAGTTGCTCCGGGCCCCACCGATCCGGTCAACAGCGCCACCGCCAGCAGTGGTCCGGTCGACAGTGGCCCGGCCAATGGTCCGATCGGCAGCAACCCAGTCGGCACGATTGACAGCGATACAACCGACACGATTGACAGCGATATCCACACGGACACAGGCACGGACATCAAAGCGCTTGAGGACGGCGTGCGCCACAACGAGGCCGGCCCGATATCCGAGGTGTCCGCGTCACTTCCTGCTACGCTGACTCCACTGGATGCAGCCGGAAAACGGGACGCCATCGTCCGTGCACTCGAACAGACCGGAGGCGCCGCCACCGAGGCCGTTGCCCTGCTGGCCGCGCAGGGGGTAAAAGTCAGCAGGAGCTGGGTTTATCAAGTCCGAAAAGATACCCACCACGGCGACGTCGACACCGCCGCGTCCGTCTTGCTGTCCGTCACAAAATCCGGCTGACCGATACGCTGGCCGGGACGGACGAAGATGACGAACGAGGATGACGTGATCGGGCACCAACAGGTTTTTCTGTCGGGTCCGGGCGCCATGGTTCCCGGACCCGACAGCCTCCGAGCAGGCGAAGGACTCAGGCTCAGACTGTGGCGCCAGCCATCGTCTGGCAGGAGACGGCGCACGCACGGCACGCTTCCGCCAGCTTCATCATCTGGGCGTCGCCGGGCATCTTCATGGCCATCTCCGCGCACATGGTACATATACGCGCGCATATGCCGCACATTTCCCGATGCATCGACGACATACGACACATCATGTCCGCGCAGACCTTGGTGACGGCCGCGCAGTCCATCAGGACACGCATGTTCGCCGCGTCCATCATCGTCCCCGGCATGTCCATGCAGTAGGCAATCGTCTCCTCGCACATGGTCGAGCAGGACATGCAGTTGTCGATCGCTTTACGCATTTCGTTACTGATTGTCTCGGCGTGCTGCACGATGACCCTCCTGACAGCCGCGCGGCGCGGACCGCCGCATCCGGTGATCCCTTCTCGAACCGCTCGTGTGGAATGTTCCACGAGGGGTTCGGACCAACGATAGGCCCTATACGGCGAACGCGCATCAGCATCGCGACGGACAGCGCGCCGCGGGCCTATTTCCAGGATATTCACGAAACGAGGGGAGAAGTAAAATCGACGTATTCGTGAGTTTTGCGAATTTCTTTTCCTGTTCTCGATTCACTGGCGGGTGCGGTGTCGGCACCAGTTAGTTAGCAGGTCGGGTCAGGGTGCCGCGGGATTCGCTGCGGGCAGGTCGTCGGCGGGGTCGCATACCAGAGACGGCCGAACAGCATCGCGTATCTGCGCGGTCATAGCCGCAGGCAGGCGAGTATGCGGTACGACGGGAACACCGCCGAGAAAGACCCCGGTCACCGAATCGGGACGTTCGAACAGCGACAGGTCACCCGGATCCTCGTCGAGCAGGATGGCGTCGAATTCATAGCGTGGGGCAATACGACCGACACTTTCCGAGATACCGCACAGCCGTGCGCCGTTGGCTGTCGCCGCGAGCAGGGCATCGGATACCGACAGTCCGTCACGGTGCAACCGGGTGATCTCGGCGAGGTTGGTGCCGTGGCGGTCACGGTGACGGCAGTCGCTGCCGAGGGCGATCCTGACCCCGGCGTCACGGGCCACGGCGATCGTGTCGGCCAGCATGGCCTGGGTCGCGTGAGCGCGGTCGGCGGCCCACTGGGGCAGGTGGCCGGTGCCGGCCAGGTGCCCCAGTTCGTGGTAGGGCGACAGGGTGGGGACGAGCGTGACGCCGTGCTGAGCCATCAGGGCGGCCTCGCGTTCCGTGAGGCCGATTCCGTGCTCGATCGAGCGGACGCCGGCCGACACCGCCGCACCGACGGCGGACGCCCCCAGCGCGTGCGCCATGACCCCGCGTCCGAAGGCGGCTGCCTCCGAGACCACCACAGCAAGCTCAGAAGCGGTGAACTCCGGCAGCGGCTCACCCGGCCGGACCGACATGATGCCGCCACTGGCAAAGATGTTGACCCAGTCGGCGCCCGCGCGCAGAACCGCGCGGACAGCTGCGCGCATGCCGTCCGGCTCCTGGACGACATGCTGGGGCCGTCCGGGATAACCCAGTGCGGTGACGGCCGCCGGCGCCTCCAGACCGGGGCCGAGCAGGGCCCCGTCGCCGTGACCTTCCGACCGGGTCAGCCCGACCACCGAGACCGCCAGCCGTGGCCCGGGAATGTGCCCGGCGATCAGTGAGTCACGCACACCCGCGTCCGCGCCCCCGGCGTCCCGGACGTACGTCACTCCGGCGGCCAGCGTGCGGTGCAGCATCGACGCCGTCTGGAAGAAGCGCTCCGACAGCGGCGTCGTCATCAGCTCCAGCGGATCATACGTGCAGAGCGTGACGTGAGAATGGCAATCGATGACGCCGGGCATCAGCCACAGCCCGTGTGCGTCGACATCGACCGCGGTGGCGTCCAGGGGAAGGTGCGGACGGACATCGGTGATCCGCCGACTTCGTACCGCGACATCCATCGGGCCGCCGAAGTAACCGTGTTCGTCGAGCGCGTGCACACCCCGCAGGACAAAGCCGTTGGACAAGCGGGTGCCGCGCCGCGTCGGAATACCGGTGCTGGTGATCGTCATCGTGCCGTTCCTGCCGATACAGTCCGGCGTCCACCGGTCAGTAGATCAGTGCCCTGGGCACGGGGACGCCATGGAGATCACGTGGGGTATGCGGAGTACCGCGCTTGGCCTGCTTGTCCGGGGCCGCGCGCCGAATCACCGGTTCTACTGACGAAGAGGTGTCGGACGGGCCGCCCGGCGACCGCGATATCCGAGCGAGTACTCAGATCACGGTCAACAGGCCGTGGTCGACACGCGGCATGTGTCGATACACCGGCGGACGGTGAAGTCGCGTGCCTGCGCAACATGGCCGGCCGCAACATCCGCCACTGGCTCCAACCTGGCGCTACGCACCCATACCTCCATTGTCGGCACCTGTGAGTGTGCCGTTATCGGCCGAACCCCCCGGCCTGGCCATTACACAACCCCCACCCGGCTGCCCCAGCCGACGGCGGTGTCTGCCGGTGAACGGATGCTGTAGCCGGCACTTCCAGTCTGCTCATGAACGTAACTGACCGTCATTGGCAGGGTCAAGCGTCGGCGATACGAAGTCGTCCGAATATCAGGCGTTCCGACGGCGGTCATCCGGATGTCACGACGGCGGACGGCGGGCCCGCCGATGCCGCCATCCCCGTCGGCACGGAGCCTGTCGACACAGGATCCGTTGATACGGGGTCTGTGGGCACGGGGTCTGTCGACGCGAAAGCCGTTGACGGCGGGCCCGCCGGCGATGGGCCGGTTGTACCGTCACCGTCTGCACTGTCACCATTGCGACCCGCTCGCATCGCGATCAGCTCGGCCCGTGCAACCCGTAGTTCGGAGGCGAGCTCGTCGACCTGGCGTTCAGCGCGCTCGGCCCGGGCCCGGGCATCCGCCCTGGCCTCGGCGAGAACGGCTTGGCGTTCGTCCGCGGCCCGGTGGCCCGCGTCGAGCCTCCTGTCTGCGTCGGTGTGGATGCGGGCGATCTCGGTGTCCGCGGTGTCCCGCTGACGGACCAGATCGGTGTGCAACCGATCGGCCTCTGCCCTGGCCTGGGCCGTGGTGTGCTCCAGAGCCTCGGCTCGGGCCAGGGCGGAGTCGCGGGCGGCGGTGACGGCGGCGACCGCCTGGGTGGCGTCCTGCCGCGCCTGGGCGAGCGCTGAGGCGGCGTCGTCACGCGCGGTCCTGACGGCGGTGTCCGCGGCCTGATGCGCTTTGCGGATGTCCGCGGTCGCCTCGGCGCGGACCGCGTCCAGGCGTGCTTCGGTGTCCCGCCGGGCCGCGTCCAACGCGGCGGCGGCCTCGGCGCGGGCCTGTTCAAGCGCCGCCTGGACCTGGGCCTGGGCCTCGGACTGCGCGTCGAGTTCGGCTTCCAGGCCGGTGATCCGCTCCTCCAGCTTGTCGACCGCGATGACCGCCTCGGCCGCGACAGCCTCCGCTTCGTGCCGGGCGGTCTGCGCCTCCCGGGCGGCCTGCTCGGCGCGAACCGCACGGGCGATCGCCTCGGCGACGCGCTCGGCCGCCTCCGCCTCGACCGTTTCCACGTGCGCTTCGGTTGCGGCTATGTCGCCGAGAGCCGTCATCTCCCGGACGAAGGAGTCCAGCGCGCGGGTGAGCCCGCCGGCCAGCGTGGTGATCTGTTCTGCCAGTGCGTCGGCCCGCCCGCGCGCGCCACCCGCGGTGCGGTCCGACCCGGCCTTTCCGGTCGTCGGCCCCGGTCCTGCCGCCCCCGGCCCGGACTGCCCGGAAAGCTCTCGCCTGCGACGATAGGCCGACAGTCGGTTGTGGGCTGAATCGTCACAGTACGCGGGTGGACGTCCTGGTCCGGCGGGTGCGCTCGGCGGCTGGAGGCATCCTGGGTATGCACACGTCACCGGCTCGGTCCCATCGACCGCCGCGTCCTCGGTCATGCTCATCGCTGTCCGTTCTCGCTCCCGGAATCCCACCGTCACCGACCTGACAAGAATGCACCAGGGAGCGAGAACGGGGGACCAGCGGTCACCACGGTCGTACCTGTTGATCCGGACGGCGTATCGCCACAGTGCGCCACCTGGCCGGCATCTGGGAGCATCTGACCGACCGACTGCTCGGATTCTGCACCTTTCCCGTTTCCAATCTTCATTCGTGACGTTCAGTATTGGAACGTAACGTATTTTTCGGCGTGAAAGCGGATGATGCAGACTCCCGCCGGGCACGTTCAGTCACAATCAGTTACTGTCACGCTCCGTGATTGACGAATTGCGCGCCGCCAGGCGTACAGGTATGGGAGGCAGACCGCCAGGAGAGCCAAAGGCGGCGCGATCATGCTTCTCTCGCGCTGCCGGAGGCCCGGGTTCCCGGGTCGCTGGAGGGCCAGCCGGTCCTGGAGGCCCAGGTCCCGGGGCCACCGACTGCACAGGGGCGACACCGGCGCAGTCGGTACCGTCCACCACGATGGCCGCCCCGGAGGCATCGCGGGTCGAGGGCTCACCGGAGAAGGCGGCCTTGTGCGGCGTCCGGCTGCGCGCTCCTGCTCGGGCGCGACGCCATGCACGGCGCGTCCTGTTGACAGGCGTGCTGGTGCTGCTCCTTGGCGCGGTGACCACGGGGTCTGCGGTGGGCGCTCCGACCGGTGCCCATGACACACCCGGCACCCACAGCGCGCCCGACGCCCACAACATGGCCGGTATGCCCGGGACGGACGTGCCGGCTACTTCGGGCGGGTCGTACTGGAACGAGGTCGGTGGAGAGGCCTTCCACCCGACCGGGCGCGTGCGCACCTACTACATCGGTGCCGACGAGGTCGTGTGGAACTACGCCCCGGACGACCGCAACGACATCACCAGCCAACCTTTCAGCCCGCAGGAGAAAAGCTTTCTCGAATCCGGCCCGGGTCGGGTCGGGATGAATTATCTGAAATGTCTCTATCGCGGTTACACCGACGCCGGTTTCACGACGCTGGCACCGCGCCCGCCACAGGACGCGTATCTGGGCCTGCTGGGGCCGGTGATCCGCGCCGAGGTCGGCGACACAATCAAGATTGTTTTCCGCAACGGGTGCCGGATTCCTGACAGTGTGCACCCACACGGGGTCTTCTACACGAAAGCCAACGAAGGGGCACCATACGCCGACAACACCTCCGGCGAGGACAAACTCGACGACGCCGTTCCCACCGGCGGCAAGCACACCTACACCTGGCTGGTACCCGACCGCGCCGGCCCCGGGCCGCACGACGGCAGCTCCGTCATGTGGATGTACCACTCCCACACCCAGGAGGTCAGCGACACCGCCGCCGGGCTGATGGGCCCGATGGTCATCACCGGTAAGGGACTGGCCCGGCCGGACGGCAGCCCCAAGGACGTCGACCGCGAGATCGTCGCACTGTTCGAGATCATGGACGAGAACCGCAGCCCGTACCTGGAGGAGAATCTCCGCCGTTTCGCCCAGCCGCCGTATCCGCCGCGGGACGACGTGAACTTCACCAGGTCCAACCTGAGACTCGCCATCAACGGCTACATCTTCGGCAACGAACCGATGATCACCATGCGGAAGGGTGAGCACGTCCGCTGGTACGTCATGGGCATGGGCGGCGAGCAGGACCTGCACACACCGCACTGGCACGGAAACAGCGTGCTCTGGGATGGCATGCGCATGGACACCGTCCCCCTGCTGCCAGCTTCCATGGGCGTGGCGGACATGGTGCCCGACGACGTGGGGATCTGGCTCTTCCACTGCCATGTCAACGAACACCTCCTGGGCGGCATGGAGACCCGCTACCAGGTCCTCACCGCCGACGGGAAGCCCGGCTCGTCCCCGGGCTCCGGCTCCAGGTCGTCATCGAGGTCGTCGGGATCCGCATCGGGGTCGTCGAGGTCGGCAGGGCAGTCCGCGGGATCCGCCTCCTCGTCGGCTGGGTCCTCGTCGTCGGCGGGCTCATCAGCCACGACGATGCCGGTGCCGGCAGGAGGGGTTCCGGCAGGCGAAGGCGGGGTCGCCCGATCCTCGTCGTTCCCGGTCGTCCCGGCATTGATCATTTTCCTGGCGGCGCTGGTCGGCCGCAGGATCATCTCCCGCCGCCGTCGGGCCACCCGTTGAGCCCGGCCCCACGGGCCGCCTGAACCCGACGGTTCAGCCCAGCGCGGAACGGCCGGTGTCTCGGAACAGCTCCACCCGAGACACCGGCCAATCCGCGTTCGATCCGGATCGTCATCCTGGCGACGGGGACTCCCCCACGGACCCGCCGCCGGCTTGCGGAACGACGGTCAGGTGCCGGTGACGCCGTCGGAGTTCACCGCCGAGTACGCCCGGCCCTTCCAGGCCGCTCCCCTGCCACGCCAGTGCGCCACGGCCGAGTCCACGGTCATCAGCAGGTAGAGGAAGGCCACCGCGGGCAGGGCCACGGCGGTCCAGACCGGCTGGCGGTAGTAGCGGAGCATCGGGACGTAGGTGGCGGTCATGATCGCCCACGCGCCGAGTCCGGCGACACCGGCAATCACCGTGGCCGTGCCACCAGCGCCGGCACCGGTCACGAGCCCTGCCAGCCACACCACGGCTGCCAGCGGCGGCAGCAGGTAGGTGAGCGCCAGGCCGGCGACGGTACCGGCGAGCAGCACGGGCGAGTGCCGCAGCTGGGTGTACGCACTACGGGAGATCATCTTCCACAGGTCCGCGAGTCCGGGATACGGCCGGACGCTGCGGACGCCCCCGGGGCCGTGGTCGGCCAGGCCCAACCAGATCCGTCCCCCACTGCGCTTGACGGCCCTGGCCAGCGAACAGTCGTCGATGACCGCACCACGGATGGCGGCGATCCCACCGGCGCGTTCCAGCGCGGCACGGCGCAGCAGGACGCAGCCACCGGCGGCCGCCGACGTCCGCGCCGTCGGCCTGTTGGCCCGGCGGAACGGGTAGAGCTGGGCGAAGAAGTAGACGAACGCGGGGATGACAAGCCGCTCCCAGCGGTTGCTCGTGCGCAGGACGGCCATCAGCGACGTGAGGTCGAGCCCGCGGCGGGTGGCGTGGCTGACCAGCCGGGTCACTGCGTGCGGACCGTGGGCGATGTCGGCGTCGGTGAACAGCAGCCATTCCGCGTCGGGTGGGGCTGCGCGCACACCCTGCTCCATGGCCCACACCTTGCCGGCCCAGCCGGCCGGGCGAGCCTGGCCGGCGACGACCGTCAGCGTGTTGCCGGTGCCGGTGGCCCGGCCGATGGCGCGGGCGACGTCGCCGGTGCCGTCGTCGCTGGAGTCGTCGACCAGCACGACCCGCAGCTGTCCGGGGTAGTCCTGCCCGAGCAGGGTCGGCAGGGTCTTCGGCAGCATCTCGGCCTCGTCTCGAGCGGGAACGATCATGGTGATCGCAGGCCAGCCCCCGGGCGGCTCGGCTGCGCCCGTCGCGCCGGAATCGTGGGTGTCAAGTCGGGTATCGGTTCGCCAGAACATTCCGTGCCCGCCTGCGAGGACCAGCCAGACCAGCATCGAGAGCACCGCGCACGCCGCCAGCGTCATCATGGTGGTCAGCGTCGCAAATTACCCGGCTCCGCGCTCCAGCCGGGCGGGCGGTGTGTTCAGTTCTTCCCACCCACC